>MFZX01000027.1:9056-22148 GCA_001788095.1 Candidatus Roizmanbacteria bacterium RIFCSPHIGHO2_12_FULL_37_23 | reverse complement strand
GAAGCATATGATATTCTTGGGGACATCTTTAATTATTTTAACACGACTCATGGTAGAGATGGTTTAGATGGGTCTGGTGGTCAAGTATGGACGTATATAAAACAATGCTACGAGCCCAATGCAAGTTGGAATGGACAACGTATTTCAGTATGTTCTGGACTGGTAGCAAATGATGTTGTTGCTCACGAATACCAACACGGTGTAACAGAATACTCAGTACAGAGGGGCATAGGCTTACAGGGTGGAAATGAGTCAGGTGCGCTTGATGAGGGCCTTTCTGATATTACCGGTTATGCACTTGATAGTGGTGATTGGACCATGGGTGAAACTACTACCATAGGTGCAATACGAGATATGTCAAATCCTCCTTCAAAAGGACACCCAGATAGGATGTACAGCGCTCGGTATTATTGTGGAGCAGAAGATGATGGTGGAGTACATGTAAATAACGGAGTTGTAGCTAAAGCGTTTTACCTTATGGTGGTTGGTGGTACCTTTCCAGATGCTTCTGCAAATATCGGACAATGCCAGATTAATCCCGTTGGAAAAGATAAAGCGTTATTAATTTTTTACCGAGCATTGGTTACGTATTTAAAGAGTAAAACAGCAGCGAATTATGCCGATATGTATGAGGCGGCAAATCAGGCCTGTTCAGACCTTTATGGAGCGACATCATCAGAATGTATAAATACGAAATCAGCCATGCAGGCGGTACAGATGGATATGCAGGAGAAGGGGAGAATCCAAGGTCCAAAGTGTTGGGGAAAAGCAGAACAACGTGTTACGTGCGATGGAAGCACTCCGCCTTCTGGTCAACCATCACCAACAGGATTTACTCAACCTACACCAACTGGTGTCCGACCTACGGCGATACCGTCGTTAACACTTACACCTACACCACTTCCATTTAAGAAAACAACGAAACTTAAATCAATAGTATCTGCACCGACATTTACCAATAGTGAAGTAACCACAGAATATGATGGATCATTATTTAAGCTTACTTCGAAACTAAACTTTTCCCTTATGACGCTTAATATTAATGAACCGATTGGTGATGCTGTTGAAATACCCATACATGGGGAATTACTTGGGCCAAATGTTGTTAACACAGGAAGATTTGTAATAGATGAAGCTGGTAATATAACGAATCGCTTTAGCACCTCAAAAGATCTCCGGAATTATTATGCATATCAAGTAGTTGTTGAAGCAGAGGTAACAGACGTTGGAGCAGACCTACCTATACTTCTTGCTGATCTTTCTCCAGAGAACCCAGAATTACCAATTGATTCGGAATTAGTTTGGCTCGATATAACGGTTCGAATGCAAGGAATTAGTCAAAAACCCCGTTTTGCAGATGCAATTCTAGTTAGAGTTGGTATAACTGGAGGTTCATTGGCAGATACAAAATATTTATATGTCCCATTCATTTCAGATAACCAGGGATTGTGGCGAGGAAGAGCAGCATTAGATATCCCTGAGGATGATTCGTATTGTCTACTTATCAAACCACAACGACATACACAAAGGAAATTCTGCGATAATAATCCTCAAGAGTCATCTCCGGGAGAATATAAGCCAGAGGAAGAAAACATTTTCCTTAAAAAAGGTATGAATACACTTGATTTTAGAAACGTTACACAACTCGCTGGTGATTTACCAATGCCTAAACAGGATGGGGTAGTAAATTCGAGAGATATTCTGAGAGTAAGACGAAGTTTGAATTCTGTATATATAGAAGATCTCGCGATTGCGGATTTGAATAACGATGGTGTTGTCAATGGATCTGATGATGCACAAGTCGTATATACACTTGGGATTCGAACAGATGAATAAAAAATTTAGAATTTGAACGCGTAATACTAATTGCATCTGAATAGAAGTATTATGTATAATGGAGAAACTAAAGAATATGGAGGGTGAAGAAATAAATAAGCCCAAGATGGGCGTGAAATTAGCTTTATTTTTATTAATAATAGGTATTATTCTTATTGGTTTTATAGCATTTAACAGATCCATTTTCGTAAGAAATCTCAAACCAGCATCTCCAGAAACTCAGAAGTCGGCAAATACCATAGATGCAGCAACAAGTCGCTTAACAGGCATGATTGGGTTAACCCCAAAAGGAGGCCAGACCACCTTTTCTAAAGGTCAAAAAGTGACGTTATTTGTATATGCTGATTCAAAAGGTCAAGACATAACTGGATATGATGCTGTAGTGAGATATGATCACACATATCTTGCATTTGAGGAAGTAAAATCTTTACCAGAAGGCATTGATATTTACGAAACGAATGATGAGATGAGTTCAAATTTTTCAGATCTTATTGTAACAGGAGTGAAAAGCTTAAACCATGAAGACCCTTTTATTTTTGATAATACCGCAGTTGCAGAAATAACATTTACGGCTCTAGAACGAGGAGAAGTTAATCTTTCGCTTGTGTATGAACCAGGGAGTAGTAGTGACTCAAACCTTATTGATAACAAAAATCTAGATATTTTAAATGATATTGTCGGGACAACATTAGTAATTAATTAATCCGAATAGATCTGTAGAAAAAATGACACTTTCTAAATTTTCACTATCAATTCTTGCCTCGATGATAGTACTTTTTATCATTCCTCTTTTTTCTTCGGCTTTTGCAGCTACTCTTCAGTTCAACCCAAGTTCTTTAAGCAAGAAAACCGGCGATACCTTTGAGCTTGAAGTCATTGTCGATGCTGGAGACAAGCAGGTTTTAAGTGTTGATGCATTGATTAATTTCGACGGTAATGTTCTACAAGTAGAAAGCATAACAAATGGAACATATCTTGATATCGGGCAAAAGGACTTCAAAAATACCGGGAAAGCATACATTGCAGGAGTTGTTGCTGGTCCAGGCGTGACCGTAACAGGCAAAGGTACGTTGGCAAAAATACTTTTTAAAGCAAAAGCTAAAGGAAGAACAAATATTACATTTATATGTGAAATGGGTGAGAAAACAGAATCAAATATTTCAGAAGCATCTATTGATGCAACTGATTTAATTGAATGCTCCCAAAATGGTCAGGCGGTAGTTGTGGTCGATGGAGGCGACACTGATAGAACAAGCACCTCTTCAGGTAGAACTGGAGGGGGAACTGGAGAACTTCCTCAAACTGGTATTCTTGATAATCTTGTGATACTTTCAATAATCGGCGGCATTCTATTTATAGTAGGAGTAGGAGCCAAGATGCTGCTTTAAGGGTTATGAACAAACGTATTCAACGCATTGTATCAATCATTATTGGTCTTATTATCGCTGCGCTTCTTATTTATATTGGATGGCGTATTATTCAACGTAGACAGAGTCGTGCAACAACACCTGTTGAATTGCAGTGTGAGATTCAAGGAACGAATGGCACTGTAACATGGCGAGATGCAAATCCTGAAATTGAAATCATATCCTACGGCACTGTTTCAAGTGATTCATATCCCTTTTTATGTGAAGAGGAAAATACTCCCACATCAGGGGAAGAGGGTCTTTATGACCACACTTGTACAATTGGACCTTTGGTAAGCGGTACAAATTATGCAGTGTCGATCGGAGATGTTACCGCCCAATGTAGTGCTAGTGAGACCACAGAAGAGGCCGTGATTTCAATAGAACCAACATCAGAACCACAGCCTACAGAAGCTCCAAGTCCAACCCCTGAGCAAAACGTTGAAGTTACTCCAGTTCAAGATACACAGCTACTTCCGCAGGAAAAAGTTACTGCTTATTTTGATGAAAACGAAGATGCGACAATCGAAGGGTGTGTAAATGAATTTGCTTCAGAGAATTATACAGGACTCGGGCAGATGTGTTCCGAAGAGTGGGCAAGTAGGAACTATGAAGAGTAATTGAAATTTGAGATTGGAAAGTTAACAACTGTATATCATTTGCCCAATCACTGATTTTCATTTTCAATTTTCAAATCTCAATTCTCAATTCTATTCATGCAACTTGATGACCAAAAAAAGCGACTATTAGCCATCGGAGGCGGTGTGGTTACATTTCTCCTTGTACTTTTTTTCATTATTCGTGCTATTTTTGGTCGAGGAGGGGAGGAGGCTATCCCAAGCGACATTCAATGTAGTAAGAATGGCGCTATCGCAACAGTGACGTGGAAGAGTAAAAGTTCAGATAAAGGCTTGATAAAATATGGCGTTCAAACAAGCGGAGAAATGCCATTTTTAGACGAAGAGCAGAAAGATCCTGAGAAAGTAAATGGAGGACTTTATGCACATACTGTGAATCTTGAATCATTGCTTACCAACAGTTCTTATATCGTGGGTATATCAGGATTCGATGAAAAAACAGTCATTTGCCAGGATAACGTTGCAGCAGGCAAGGGAGGATCGTCTCAGACGAATCCAATTACATCCGTCCCTACGAAAGCCCCAATAACACCACTACCAAGCCCTGTTGTTTCTTCGCCCACACCTACCATTGTTATAGATTCCTCTGATAGCAGTCTTTTGCCACTTGTGAAGGCAACCTCATATTTTAACGACAATCCAACAAAAACACTTTTGGACTGCGTGAAGCACTTTAGTAATATGTCAGATGACTCTGGTAATTCCTATTTTGGCCTTGCACATGTCTGTTCAGCAGCATGGAAACAAGTGAATACGAGTAACTAAAGATTGGAGATTTGAAATTTGAAAATTGAGAATGTAATTAGGGAAGGAAAAGATTGATTATAAAGCCAATTACCGGACTTACAAACACTTCCAGCATCGATCTTCCACCAGCAAAGGGAAATATGAAAAAAAGTAGAAATAATATGCCGTAACGTTCTAAACTATACCACTGTCTTGCCGAATGTTCTGATAACATACCTCCTACAATCTTAAATCCATCAAGAGGAGCAATGGGAAGTAGATTAAAAATCCCAAGAACGATATTGATATAAACGAAAATTTCAAGAAAACCAGATCCAGCAAACTGTGTTGTTGGATGAAAAAGAAGAGAGCCTATAAGATCTATTTTATAGAGTTCAAATAATATGATCAAACGAATAATAATAGATCCTAGTAAAGCCATAACAAAGTTTGACATAGGACCCGCTAATGATATAAGAGCTGCGTCTTTGCGTGGATTATCTAGGTTAAAAGGATCAAAAGGCACTGGTTTTCCCCATCCGAAACCAACCATGAGAAAGAGAAATGATCCCAGTGGATCCAGATGGGCTCGAGGATCAAGAGTAACCCTACCCGCAAGTTCAGGTGTTGGATCTCCTAACTTGTCTGCTGTTTTTGCATGCATAAATTCATGAACGCTTACAGCTATAACTACAGAAAGAAGAAAGAGTATGACACCGACCGGATTATTAAGGAATTGCAGAATGAACATATTTTTGTTATTATACTAAAGTCGAAGATGGAAGTTGAGAGTTAAATTCATTTTCCAATCTCAAATTTCAAATAACTTTATACTATGGCCGCAATCTGTTATCACTGTGGAAAGGGGACTATGTATGGGCGTACACACACGCACCATCGAGGTGTAGCCGGAGGTCGTTGGAAAAAACGAGCTCCTAAAGTTAATCGTGTGTTTAAAGCCAATCTTCAGCCAATAGCTATTATTGAGGCAGGTGAAAAAATAAGGGTAAGACTGTGTACGAAATGCCTTAAAAGAGTGAGAAAAGACATGAGTGAGGGCAAAAAACCATTTGTGAAGCTTGCATATGTACAAACTACACCCACTAAGCTCCAAGAATCAAAAAACCAAAAACCAACAAGTCCAAATGTATAGATACTTAATTATCTTCCGATTCCTATTTTCAAATTTCCAATCTCAAATTTCAAATCTCTTAAGTTCACCGTCAACTTCTTTATACATTTGATTTCCTTGTTCCAACACTCTTTGAGTAAAGAGAATTCCGTTAAGATGATCCATTTCGTGCTGCACGATAATAGCTTGAAAACCAACAAACCATTGTTTATGTGTTTTTCCATCTATATCGGTAAACCGTAACATAACTTTTGGAGCGCGATCGACTCTTCCCCACATATAAGGTATAGATAGGCAACCTTCAAGTTTCTGTCTCTTTTTTTTACGTTTCTCACCTTCAACTTTATGCCCTTCGGTCGGCTGATTCGACGGACTTAGGGTGGGCTTTCCATTTTCAATTTTGATAATCTCCGGATTAAAACAGATAATAGCATGATCTTTCTTCGTTGGTTTCACAATAAACAGAGCATAAGGGAGTCCAATTTGATTTGCAGCAAGCCCTACACCTTCAGGGTTTTTCTGGTTTTCTAGAAGATCAATCATATCATAAGCGATTTTCTTTATTTTTTTATCAATTATATGCACAGGTTTTGCCTGCGTATTAAGAACCGAATGCGGTACATGAACAATTTTCATAGAATATATTGTAGCAGAGAATGAATTCGCGTACATCATACTTTGCTTACACGCATGTACTTTATTTTACACATTAGGTCGTGTGTGAAGCACATCACACACCGCGTGTGTGATGAGGCTCACACATGGGTATACCCAGAGGTTGAGCCTCAATTCAACCTTAGAGGTTGAATAGGTTCGTAACCTTGGGGTTACGAACCTAAATAACCTTAGAGGTTGGAACTTGAGGCTCTAGATTCGTAATATGTTGTATACTATGAGTAGGCTATGAGCGACACAGTAAAGAAAATACTGGCTTTTATAAAGAAACGTCCAGGGCTTAGTTTTATCGTTGTAATACTTTTTCTCATAGAAATTGTTACTATTCGCCCTTCTTTATATTTATTCGGTTGGGATAATTATTCTTCGTATTTCAATCTTGGTACGAATATATTCCGTACATTTTTTGCTACGTGGAGAGATTACCGGGGGCTTGGTGTTGCTTCAGATTCTGAATCGCTTGATCTTTTTAGACAAATTTTTTTCCTCATTACACAACCCTTTGTTGCTAAAACACTTGTTGACCAGTTGTATATTATCTCAGCATTAATCTTAGGTGTCGTAAGTATGTATCTTCTTTCATTTATGATTCTGAAAGATGTATTGAAGGAGAAATTATCTGAGACCATACTCGATATCGCAGCTGCCTTTTCTGCACTATTTTATCTTTTTAACCTCAATACAACCAGCACATTTTATTTCCCGATGATAATGTTTATTAATCGCTTTTTTTCAATCCCTCTTTTATTTTTGTCGTTTCTTATTTTACTGAAGGAAAAACATCTTTCACGCAAAGCGTTGGCAGTATTAGTTGTCATCTTTTTTATAACGTCAGGAAGCTATCTGGTTGCAACTGTTTTTATCACCATGATGATTGCATTAGTTCTTTTCACATATTTTTCTGCAGGATTTAAAAAAGCGTTATTAACTATCGTTGTCTATTGTGTATTAAGCTCATTTTGGCTTTTGCCATTTATCAACTACACTATAGAAAAATCCCATCTTCTACCTTTGGCTCCAACGTTTATTGATGCAAATGAAAGTCAGTTGAATAAACCTAAAGATTTTTTTAATCTTACGAGACAAAGCACACTTTATCCTAATTTTTTTGATACAAAGTATACCGATCTTAAAACAAATACACAGAAATCTCTCCACCCCCTTGCTGACAAATTACAGGAAAAATCATGGAAACCATTAACGTTTTTGTTTCCGCTTATGTATCTTGTGGGAGCAGTTCTAATTCTTTTACGTTATCGGCAGAAAAAGATTCTATGGATTCCAACCATGCTTGGATTGTTTCTTTTCCTATCATTTAAGGAATTTTCTCCACTTGGATTTCTATATCAATTTGCAAGCAACGCCATACCGTTTTTCAAAGTTCTCTTTAGATTTGGTGATACGAAATTTCATACATACATAGCATTTTCTGGAAGTATTGCCTCGAGTTTTGTTATAGTCTTTCTGTCTGAAAAACTTCACAAATATGCATTTCCATTAGTCGTTGTGGTACTTATCATACCCAGCTTGTTGCTTTTCCAGTCATATTTTAAGGGTAATCTTATTGGTCCTTTTATGTTTAATAACATTCCAGAGCCTTATGGTGACATGGTTAAGTATATTAACAATGATAAGGACCATTTTAGAGTTCTACATGTTCCCTATGATAGGAATGCATATTGGAAATCATATTCGTGGGGGAGTTTCGGATCGTCGTTTTTACACTTTATGCTTAATAAACCACTCATCGACAAAACATTTGAGCCAGCCAGTATGGAAAATGCATATGTGGACGCACAGCTTCGCAAGCTCGTTGATAATACACAGTCGCTTAATAAAGAGGATCTTATGCAAAGAGTTGATCAGCTCTCTAGATTTCTACGTAAGACGAGTGTTAAATACATCATTGTTGATGGGACAGTTTCTGCAGAATTAGAAACGCGCGATATGTTATTGTGGGGTAGTTTTGATAGTCCAGATAGCATGTATCTTTTGAAAGGACTTAAAGAATTTGGATATGCAACGAGTGTTATGGAGAAAAAAATCGGAGATAAAACTATAGAACTTTTGAGATTGAAAGAAACTGATGATTTTGTGACATTCCAACCTCAAGCACGCATTGTGGATCCGTATTTTTCAACAATCGTCGATTCTGATCTTATATTTGATGACAAACCTTTTATACAAGCCAAAAATCTTACATCGCAAAGTGTATATTATCCGCTTAAAAGATTAGACGGAGCTTTGTCGTGGTCTGGTAACTCTGCAGTTTTAACCTTGCCAGATACGATTTTGCCAAAGGGGTCTTATACTATTGATCTCCCTTCGCGTACCGATATGGAAGCACAGGATATTTCAACGATGGTAGAGATTACCGGTAAAAAGATGGGTGATGAAGTTGTAGTATCTTTTTATAATAGAATTCTTCCCCTTATTGTACAGGAGTCATATCGTGAGCCACTTGGAGAAATACGCATTCCCTATGCTGATATTGGTCAGTCCAAACTTGCAGTTAATGATATGCTTGTGTCTATTCCCGCGGCAATAGATGATACAGAACAATCACTTCAAAATCTTATGATGAGGGGTGAAAATCTCGATGTGCAGGTATTGCGCCAAGATTCAATTCAAGCGATGAACCTGCAAGGCTTTGTATTAACTGATAACCCGAATTGTTTTGGCGATACGTCAGGAGCATATTCGTTTGATTTCAATGTGAGTGAAGGACTGCGATTACAGACAACAAATGGTTCAACATGTTTATTACAGAGATTGCAGGATGTCATAGGCGAGAATACAAGTCATATAGAGTTTATTCTCGATGCAGACATGCAGCAGCAAAATGATGGTGAAAAAGAAACGGTTAAAAAAGCCATACAAAAATCTTCAAAACCTGGTTTATCACGTGTCTTATTTTCTCAAGACAAACCGCAATATTTACAGTGGTGTGTTAAAACGTCAACCATAGATGATTGCTATAACACGAATCAGATTCTCGAACTTGGTGAACGAGCTATTTTTGAACTTTCAGTTGATAAGTCTGTTAAGGGCGTTGATGATCTTTTAGTTTTGTTAGTTCTTAGAGGACTTGGAGAAAGTCACTATGATATGAACGTACATAGCTTCAGCATTGCTCAATACGTATCGGTTGCTGAAGCGCATTTTGTTTTTGATCCTCACAAACCTTATGCAGAGACATTTGGTATTAATCAAGAAACAACAATACAAATGGAGCTTCCTGTGGCAAAAAGTTTTTACGCACTCAGCCAGGGACAGGAGACACATGCATATTTAGTATCCAATACCATGTGTGAGCAACCAGACGGTTATAGAACGTACCGTATATACAACGAGCAACTCATAAGTTATGTTCAGAAGTGTGCGAACGATCTTTCATTGGAACTTCCTTTTTCGAGCAACAACTTTTATATGTGGACCTTCGACTATAATTTGTTATCAGGAAAGTATCCGAAATATATTCTTGATGATGGGCAGAAGCATTACATTGATCAATATATTGGCCTATTTCAAGGATATCCAGATGTATCAGGTTTTTCTTTATTTCAACAGCCTCACGGAAAATTGGCAGATATCTTACGTCCTAAAGGTGTAGAAAATACACTCGATCAACTACAGCTTCAGTCGTTTTATACCTTTGTTCCTCCACAACCAGAGCTGAATGACAACAATAACAAAAACTTTACCATACATCAAGATTCAGAAAATGAAGGAGTGATGATGATAGGGGATATGAATGTAGTGGAGTTTCCTAATAGATGGAGAGATCTGAGGATATATCGGGAAGATGTTGTAGCAGAGTTTGATGTTCCAGAAAAAGTTACATCAAAACAGATGTTGCCTTCTTTATGGAAAATAACTGCGGAGAAAAAACAGGGAGATCAATATCTGCTTGTTGTAAACACGGCATATGATAGGCAGTGGAACCTGTACCGTTCATTTTTTGACATGATAATAAACAGGCCGGTTGAAGCAGATCATATCACATGCAACGGGTATGCGAACTGCTTTATTCTTGAAACTGTTCCTCAAAAACTTTACGCATTTTATGCACCAGAAAGACTGAATCTTTTGGGGTGGGGGATTACACTGGCAAGTCTTTTAATAGCTTTTACATATCTTTCCAGCAAGCGTCGCGAAACATACGATATATAGAGAACTCGTTTTAATATCCTATACACATGCCAGTTAAACTGAGGGGGAAGTGTCATGCCTGCGATAAACTGTATCATCCAAAACGCTTTTATAGAAAGTGAGGCTTTTTGTATATTTTCATCTGCCCAAAGATGCATTTTGAGTGTACTTAGCGCAAGTTTTCGAAAGTATTTTAGTGAAGCTGCATTTTCATGCCAGCGTACTTCAACAAGTGGCTTTGGAATGTTTGCCAGTTTTCCAGCCATACCCATCCTATACCATAGGTGTGTATCGTCTGCAGGCCAGAATGATTGGTCGTATCCGCCTACTTTTAAAGCAACACTTTTTTTGTACATGACAGATGGATCTGCAAATGGGCTAACGATATGCCAGATTTTTTTAATATCTTCGTCCTCTTCTAAATATGTGATGATGCGGGTTGCTCCTTGGGGAGTAAATTGTCTTATGTACGATCCCACTGCAACCACGTCTTTATTCTTTTCTAAGAAATCAACTTGGGTTTTGAGACGGAAGCGGTACATGCGGTCATCCTGATTTATGCGACAGATATATTTTCCTTTAGCTTTTTGTAGAGCAAAGTTAAGTACCCGACCTAGACCCTTATTTTTACTAAAGGAGTAAAATCGAACTTTTTTATATCGTTTGGAAAGTTGTTTACATATTTTAGTGCTGTGATCCGTTGACCCGTCATCGATAAGTAATATTTCAAATCGTTTGTATGCGCTGTTGAGTGCTGAAGAAACGGTTTCTTCAAGATATTCGGCGCCGTTAAACACAGGAATAATAACCGAGATCATCGGCTGTTGTGTATGTTTTATGTGTGTTTTATTTTTCATATAAGGTTCCTCCTGCCGCCTCTAAGCATGATAATATCAGATCCTGAATCAAGTTCAGGATGACATTAAGAGTAGTGTCATTCCGAACTTGTTTCGGAATCTCGATCATACTTATAGGCGGAAAGAGGATGGATCAAGGAAGAAAAGTGTCAGAAGTTGCGTGAGCAACAAGGGTGCATACAAGCGCACCTTTCTGACGACTCCTCGTCGCTTGACCCATTCCGAAGGACGCTTTGCCATAACTGGCTCGGCCCTTCCTTCGAATACGTCTGCCCTAGGGCAGTCGTACCTCTTTCAGGGTTTAGGATGTCAGGCTACGGCCGACAGTAGTCCGGGTTGCCCCACCAGGGAGCTTCCGAAGCCCAGTCGACCGCGCGGTTCCACGCGATGATGTGCGCCGCGTGACGGGTCGTGTATTCGCCATTGCTGACGATCACATACAGCACCCGTCCGGTGTCCGTCGCTCGGTGGATCATCATGAGCGCGGGATCAGCGGCTTCGTACCCGGTCCAGAACGCACGAGTGCCACTCGCTGCCGCGCTGATCGTGGTGGATCGGCGAGCGTCGTAGCTGCCCGCGGGGTTGTTACCCCAGACCTGGTTGATCGCATCGAACAGACGGTCGCCGTTGCACTTGTACCGATTGATCGCCGCCACGTACTCGGCGGGATCCGCCGTGGACGTGATGTTGAAGCGATCGGTGCTCGTGTCGGCGCCGAAGGAGGCGATCAGGTCGCGCAGGCCCTGCAGCTGGGCATTCGTAATGCCTCCGCAGATCCGCAGGGCGCTACCCGGCGAACGAAGCGACAGGCCGTTGCGCACGATCCCGACACCGTCGAGACCCGTGTAGACCAGAGGCTCGATCTTGCCGCCGAGGTCGAACGTGGGACCAGCGTGGCCGAGCCAGACAACGTAGACACCGTCTGCCGGGATGTCGATGAAGCTGTCGAAGCGGTAGCCCTTGCGAGCGTCCGCTTCGCGTGTCTTGTCTAGGCCGGGGTACAACGGCTGCGGGTGATCCACCCTCGGCTGGTACGTGCGAATCAGCGCCTCGAGCTCCGCGACCGTGATACCATAGCAGGCTGCCGTGGTCGGCACCGTCGTGGGCAACACGGGAGGAGTCAACGTCTTCGTCGGATCCGGGACGCTCGTGCCCGGGTAGGGGTCAGTGGTCGGGCCAGGGCCGGGGGTCGGCGGTTCCTCGGGGTCGAACCCGCAGAAGAACCGGATAGCATCGCGAAGCTCCGGCGTCGGGTGACGCCCGTAGTAATCGCGTAGCCACTCGCACAACGCGCTGTCGTCGCTCGTCGGGACGTCGCGCCCGATGATGACGATGACGCCGTCACGTACGATCACGGTGGTGCCGCCGATGTAGAACCACGGACGGCTGTCGACATAGACGCTCACGTCGTTGTTCACCGCCACATAGTCGTAGTGGTAGTTGACGTTGTCCACCGTGACGCTCTGCGTCTGCCCCTGGCTCTGCGACTGGGCCGAATTGCCCGAATCCGAGATCGTGGCGCTTCCGCCAGCTCCGCCGGCACCACCTCCAGCCGACTGCGACTGCGAGCTGTTACCAGCGTTGGTCACGCTACCACCAGCTCCGCCACCTGCGGACTGGCTCTGGCTCGCGCCTCCACCGCTGACGTTGCCGAAAGCGAGCGTAAACGG
>MFZX01000027.1:0-9045 GCA_001788095.1 Candidatus Roizmanbacteria bacterium RIFCSPHIGHO2_12_FULL_37_23 | reverse complement strand
TCACAAGAACGACGCGGTTGCCGTTCTCCGGCGTCGCGGGCTGGTTGGGCTGCGCGGGCTGCACCGGCTTCGTGCAGTCGGGCTTCCCGTCACGGTTGCGGTCATCCTGGCACCGCTCGCGGTGTCGCTCGGTGACCCTTCCGTAGGCCACAACCTCGTGGTTCGTGATGCAGTAGACCACGAGCTTGATGCAGGTGACGCATCGGAAGCGGACCTCCGGATGCTCACGGGCGTAGCGGGTCACGGCTTCGCCGCGGCGGTTGATGCAGTCGACCTTCGACTCGCCCTCGTTGCACGCCTTGGCTTCGCCATAAGCGTCCTCCTCGGACTCACCGATGATCGCCAGCAGGCGCCGGTCGAAGCAGTCTGCCGTGGTCTCGCCCTCGTTGCACACCTGCACTTCGCCGAAGAGACCGTTCTCCATGCCCTCGAGGCGGGTGAGATACCCGCGGTCGCGGGCTGCGGTCTCGGCCGCGTCGGCATCGGGAGCGCAGCTCCACGCGCCGGTGGTCAGCACGACGAACAGTAGGGACAGCACGATGGCTGCCCAGCGGACGGGGTTCTGCATGGCGTTCACCTCCTGGGGTGCGGGGGCCTGCGCGACTAGCGCGCTGGCCGGGCGGAACTGAATTCTGCGCTGGTTGCGCATGGCCTTCTCCTTTTGTTAGGCCTGTTTTGGGAGATTTCCCAAGACTAAGATTGAGTTATGCCCCGATTAAATCGGGGTTTAGAGAATTTTAATATTTGTATGATATAGTTACTTTTATGAAACACATTTCAATCTCAACATTTAGAAGTGTTCGCGATGCTTCAGTAAACATCGCAGTTATTTATTTTGCTTCGGTTTTTGTCTCACAAAATGTAATTCGACTTGAGAATATTGCTTTAACAATTCAACAGATAATGTTAGCCATGGTATACTTTATATTATCAGTTTATATCGATTCGTACCTCGTATGAACGAAGTATCACTTCAGACATTCCAGATTCAACTTGTTATCGGTGGAGCACTATTACTCATCGTGTTTCTTCTCATGTACATCGCCTTTTGGAAAGACGATCTCAAGAAGAGACGAAATAAATCGGGATCCTGAATCAAGTTCAGGATGACGTTTTCCACTCTCATCTCTCAAATTTCCAATCTCAAATCTCTACCCCTAACGAAGCCACGATTTAATCGGGGCGAAGTGGGGCTCAATCCCAATCTTGGGAATTCTCCCTGTTTATATCCTAAACCCTGATTTTCAAAGTGCTTGCCTCGGCATCTGGATTGATAATCCGAGATGTAAGGCAAAAATCAGGCACATCACAGCAAAACGCAATGCGCCCAATTTATGCCCTATAGTATACCTCTTAGAAATCCAGAAGTCAAGTATAGTTAGCAGTAGACCCGACTAGCCTCATTTATCCACGCGATGTTCACATGATTTATTCCCGAATTTCTATAGGACATTCCAACTTCAAATTATTCTAAATTGTCTAAATACCCTAGATATTTTAGATATTCTAGATAAGATTAATATAAGTCGAGCGAATTCCCACCTCGGGAGTGGGATTTGAGGCTGGAAATCATGCATTTAATACATTTTTAATATACTTTAGGTTGTTAGGTCTTATTATTTAAAAATTAGTAAATAATTTGTGTTACAATACCACATATGTATCTTCCAGACGAACATATTCTCAGAAATTATGCAAAAGTTCTTATAGATTTTGCGCTTGGGAGCGGGAAGGGGATTAAGCCAAAAGAAGTGGTCTATCTACAATTTGATTCTCCAGCTTTACCACTGGCATTTGAGGTGTATCGCCGCATTCTTGAGCGTGAAGCATACCCAATTGTAAAAATGGGCGAAGAAGATTTTTCCCGCATTCTGTATGAACATGCAAAAGATCATCAGCTTGATTTTTTCCCTAAAAAATACATGAAATCTTTGGTAGACACAATGGATCATAGAATATACCTCATTGCTGAAAAAGACCCCTTTTTGCTTAAAGATGTGCCTCCTACCAAACTTATGAAAGGGCAAAAAGGTCGACAAATGATGAAAAAATGGCTTTTCGAAAAAGAAGATAAAGGAAACTTAACCTGGGTTTTGGCTTTGTACGGCACTGAAGGTATGGCAAGTGAGGCTAGTTTAAGCTTGGAAGAGTTCTGGCAACAGATAATCAAAGCTTGCTTTTTAGATAAACAAAACCCTTTAGCAACATGGCAGAAAGTGTTTGATGGTCTTGAGACTATTCGGACACGACTGAACAAACTTTCCATAGAAAAACTTCATGTCACAGCAAAAAATACTGATTTATGGGTAAAGCTTGGGGCAAACCGTCAATTTATGGGCGGTTCTGGTAGAAATATTCCCAGTTTCGAATTGTTTACTTCACCGGATTGGCGAGGAACAGAAGGCCATATTTCTTTTGATCTTCCCCTGTATCGATATGGAAATCTCTTGACTGATGTGTATCTTGAGTTCAAAAATGGGAAAGTTGTAAAAGCGACAGCTTCGAAAAATCAAAGTTTGCTACTCGAGCTCATTAAGCAGAAGAATGCAGATAAAGTCGGGGAATATTCGCTTACAGATAAACGGTATTCACACATAGATAAGTTTATGGCTAATACACTTTACGATGAAAACTTTGGGGGAGAATGGGGAAATACACACTGTGCTTTAGGTTCATCCTATCATGAAGCGTTTCGGGGTGATGTGAAAGCTATGAAGGAAAAAGACTGGGAGCATCACGGATTTAACGAATCTCCAGAGCATACGGATATTATTGCCACAACAGATAGGGTAGTTGAGGCTACGTTGAATAACGGTGTAAAGAAAATAATCTACAAAAAAGGCGAGTTTACTGTCTGAAAAGGTAGTACGCTCGGGACCCATTCGGGTGCATTTTTTTGACCCACATCTGGGTCCCGAACGCAACTACGGTTCGCTTCGTTGTCTTCTCCTTCAATCTTCTTCGTTGTAAGTCCGGGGCAGGTAGATGGTCCAGCTCGACGTCGCCTTGGTCGGGGTCGCCGTGGGTGTCTCGGTGATCTCGGGCGTGTTGGTCGGCCTCGGCGGCGTAGCCGACGGGGTGGACTGCTCCGGTGTAGTTGACGGGGTCGGCGTCGGGACTCCGTTCACTTGGATCGGTGCGACTGGGAACGTGAACACGCCCGTTGCTCTGATGGAGTCCAGAAGTTGACCACGAGCCTCCACGGCGTTCCACGATCCAGCCTCAAGCGGTTGGACGCGGTAGGTGAGCGTGATTGCCGTTGTTGGTTGCTCGAAGTTCCACGTGAGGATGTTGTTCTGGAAGTCTGCCGGCGGCATGACGCTGTCTGTGACGAGCGTCATGTTGATCGGGATCGTCGAGCTGATGACCGTCGAGCCGAGCGCGACGTGCGTCTTGGCCTGGATGTTACCATAGGCTCGTTCCAGCTCGCCCTGCGATTTGGCCTCCCAGAACCAGTCCAGGCTAGTTGCGATGTCCTTCATGCAGGAAACATCGCAGTCCGAAGTGAAGCAGATTGAGCCTACAGCCACATCCTGGCTTTTGGCAGAGCCTGCTTCGCGGACTACTGGCGTACAACCGTCGTTGTTCACGCCGTCAGTAAGCACTATGAGCACTTCATGAGCTGTGGTTGGCCGGCCGTCCCGGAGCACTTCCATGCCTTCGCGGATGCCCTTGTCGATGGCAGTCCCGTGACTGGCATCGACCTTGTTCACGCAGCTTCGCAGCTTCCCAGCGTCGTTGGTGAGTTTGCACAGGGTCTGAGCCTCATCGTTGAACTTGACGATGCCGACCCGAATGCCGGGGTTGCTGTTGAGCTCGAGTGTCTCGATGAACTTGGTGGTCGCCTGCCGCAGCGACCGGTTGCGGTTCTCCGAGAGCATGGATCCAGAAGCGTCCAAGACCAGCACAAGGTGCAGGTTCTGGGCGCAGGCGAACTGAGTCGTGAGGCTCACAGCGGTGGTTTCGCCGAGCTCGATGATCTGAGGCTCGACGGACGACGAAGTGGTGGCGGTGCACGAGCTGACCATGTTGTCAGCGCGTGCGAGCAGGGGAGCGAGCGCGACAGCAAGCAGTATCGCTGTCGCGAGGAAGACGCGTATTTTCATGACTCCGTCCCTCCTTAGGGGGGTTGAATGGACGAACTTGTCCTGACTGGATAGAAGAATTTTGCTTCACAATCTTTCAATTTAAACGGGGCCTGTCATGGCCTCCTTCCCAGCCGGTGCTCCCCCGACTCGAGTCGGGGTCCGCTCCGTCGGGAAGCCCTTCCGGCCATGCCACCCGCTGTTGTATAGTAAGCCTTATATCTTCCTACCCAATCAGGACAAGTTGTCCTTCTTTTTAAGCGAACCGTAATTTTCAAGGTGCGCCGATGTAGTATCAGCACATCGTAGACTATGCGCGTATCACTTTTTCCTATCATGCATAACAATAGAGTCAGGTGAACGCGAATATGAGTAGGAGAATTATAACATACGAAGTTGAAATGAGTTGAAATTAGTTAAAATATGTTGAAATAGGTGCTTCTTATTATTTACTTTTTAAGCTTATTACTTAAAGCGAGAATTTGATTTCGTAATACATTATACGAACTCTTGGTTTTGCTTACATCAATCTTGTAGACTTCTTGAACAATAATAAGGAGAGCAATTACCTCGTTTGCTGATCCAGATGAGATTTTTAGATGGTTCATAAACTGTTTTTTTGTTCTGAAATACCCTTCTGCAATATTGGCTGGTATAGAAACAGAAGCCCTGCGTAATTGATCTACTAGCGAATAATCATTTTTGAGTCGAGCTGGTTCGTATGTTAGTTTATAAATTTCCTTTACAAGTTCAATTGAATTTTTATAGATATGAAGGTTTTCCATGAGGACGATTGTATCAAAAAGTTATTAAAAGAATATTAGAGGTTCTCAGAAACCTATTGTAACCCATTTCAACCCATTTCAACCTATTTCAACCTTGTTACGCTTTCCGCCCGTATTTTTCCTTAGAAAGTCGAATTATCTTTTCCCTATTATCATTTTTCAAGCTTGGCAGCGGGAGAGTTCGAGCGGGGAATGGTTCTGAGGTTTGACCGTCGACAGACAGCTTCATCACTGTTTCAAATTTCCCAAGCGATACAAGATCTTTTTCCGTATAAATTTCCCCAAACTCTTTCGATAAAAGATACGCATCTCGCGCACCAGTGACAAACGACAGAATTGTTCCCACATTTCCAAAAATAGCTTTACTGACGTCTTCATCGAGCTGGTCAATGTATTGATTAGCCAAAGTAAGTGAAAGCCGGTATTTTCGAGCCTCAGAAAGAATTTTAATAAATGATTCAGTTGCAAAGTTTTGAAACTCGTCTACGTACAGGAAAAAATCTCGTCTTTCTTCTTCTTTTTTAAACGAACGGCCCATTGCAGCAAGCTGAATTTGAGTTATAATCATAGCTCCAAGAAGGGAAGCGTTGTCTTCTCCAAGCTTACCTTGTGAGAGATTCAAAAGCAGGATCTTCCCCTCATCCATGATTTCAGCAAGATCTATAGTTGATTTAGGATGTCCCAAAATATTTCGGATCATAGGGGAGGTTACGAACTGCCCAACCTTATTTTGAATAGGGGAAACAGCCTCAGTTTTGAGCTTATCACTCATCCGATCAAACTCAGTTTTCCAAAAGGCATTAATCACAGGATCGCCAACACGCTCAAGAATTTGATTTCGATATTTTTCCTGCGTCATAAGCCGAAGCACATCGGGAAGTGTGGCCTCTGGTATCTCAAGAAGTGTGAGAATAATATTTCTTAAGATATATTCCAAGCGCGGTCCCCAGCTGTGACCATAGAGTTTGAAGAAAATAGCAACAACGCCTGAGGCTACCAGATGTTTTTGTTCTTTATTTTTCACCTCAAGGATATTTAAGTGAAATGGCCGTTCTTGGTCAAATGGTTCAAGGTAAACGACATCATTTATCCTGCGTTTAGGAATGTAGTCAAGAATAATATCGCACAAATCGCCGTGTGGATCAATGATACCGACACCTCGGTCGCGACGAATATCATCAATTGCCATGTTTGCGATAAGTGTTGATTTACCAGCTCCGGTTTTACCTATTATATAAAAGTGTTTACGGCGATCTGGTGTTCTAACCCCAAAGATCTGTTCTTTATTTTTGAACTCTGTTTTTGCAAAGAAATTAACCTCTTTTTTCTCTACATCGGTAATCTCTTCAGCGATGGGAATATTTTCGGGTGGTTCACCAGAAAGCGTCTTGCCCCACGCGATATTTTTTACACCAGCAAGGAGAATTCCAGGTGGATGCCACATAGTTGCGAGTTCCGCTGAGTTCAAAATCTGTTGCCTATGCTCGAAAAAATGCGTAGAACGTTGCATCATGCGATTTAGGAGACTTTTCTTTAAAAATTGAGGCCGTTTGAGCCTAAACTGGTTACCCTCACCTAGAGAGAATGTACCAAAGGTACCTGCAAGATTTTGAAGGTAAGATACCGCTAATTCCTGTGTATCCGCGCCTGTAAGGATGCGAATAAGAGCTTTACCACCCTGAAAAGACGATTTTCGGTTAATAAGCATTTTTTGAGAGTTCGGATTGTATTTATCAGCTTTTGTGTCGTAAACAGAGGCTTGTGCAAATGAAGTGGCTTGTGTTTGCCAGGGAAAAGTAGC
This sequence comes from Candidatus Roizmanbacteria bacterium RIFCSPHIGHO2_12_FULL_37_23, assembly GCA_001788095.1. Taxonomy (GTDB): domain Bacteria; phylum Patescibacteriota; class Microgenomatia; order UBA1406; family HO2-37-13b; genus 2-12-FULL-37-7b. The sequence goes on along the minus strand of MFZX01000027.1, from coordinate 2,374 downwards.
AGGGGAAATAAGTATTTGGATTGCAGATTTTTGTGTAACAGAACCTCTAGCAAGAAAACCTAAAACTGATGAAAGCGCGTCGATGTCCCTAAAATCCTGGAATGTTTTTATGGGAAGGTAAAAATACGAATTTATCACGAGTTCTCCTATTGCCATATATTTGGACTTAAGCACATATTCAAGAGGATCTTTTGTTTTAAGAGCAAGAGAGCTTGGAAATGACGAAGAAATAAGGCTTTTCGCGAACTCTTCGTTTTTTTTCAAACATGTCATATAGAAATAGATCCGCTGGCTTAGATAATACAGCTCAAAAGCGTAGGTAGGAACGGTTGAAGTAAGACCAGTGATCCATGAAACAGATGAGGGTAAAAGTGAGGCGAAAATCTGTGTTCCAGCCTCAATTGGGGTCTCGTCGTCTTTAGGATTACGGATCTGTAAATGAGAAAGCGCAGCCATGGGAACATTATAGCATTTACGAATTGAGAATGGGATCCGCCGATTGGTAGAGAGATTTGAAAATAGTGTCTGCTAGTTGGCGGAGAGATTCGCAAATGGAGATTTGAGAATGGAAAATAGAGAATAGAAAACCCTAGCCTCAAATCCCACCTCGGGAGTGGGATTTGAGGTTGTATTGCGGGGTGATAAGAATTTTTTAACAAAAATATTTTTTTGTGGTTTATTCTTATAGGTGCATGCAGATTTAATTTTAATATCCTATAAATTATCTAATTTATGTTACTTCAACATTCTTATTAATCTAGATATTAGGAGTTTTGAGGCTAGAAATCAGTGTAAATTACTATATTAATAGTACTCTATTTCAGATTACCTATAGTATTGCAATAAAACCTATAATATAGTATAATACCACTATCTAATTATCGTTGGGTGGAGTGCGTTTGCTGCAATCCTCTCGACATAATTATTTATTCTACAGCGCTTTTCGTTGTAGAGCACTTTGACAGAGAAGGGATACAAACATTTTTAGGGCATACATCAAGCAGCCCGACGCGCGGTATGAGTTAGTCCTCATTGGTAAAATTGGTCCACATTCATTCGAATTCTATAGTAAACCGATTTAACCAATAACAACTGATTTCAACCTCGCTTCGGGCTGCTTGATAGGGCAATCAAGCTAATAGGGCAAAAGGGCGCTGAAGGGAGCAATCCCTGAGACAGGTAGATTTCGGTCTACCTGAGTGATGATAGTAGTACTAGTTACAAGCCCGTAAGGGCAACCCACACGCCCGAGAGGGCACACAAGATCTCAGGGAGGAAACAACCATGAATCCGAAGCGCAGGAGTTTCCTGCTATCCATCCTGTGTGCGTTCGCGGCGGTCGCGATTTTCTTCGCGCCGCTGCCGAGCAGTGCGCAGGCACCCGAGAGCCCCACCGTGATGGTCGCGCCCGATGAGGGCACGGCCGACGTCCCGGTGCAGGCAACACCGCCAATGTCGGCGACGGCAACGATCACGGCTTCGGCCACGATCACGTCGACGGCAACGGTCGCGCCTGTGCCGACGCCTTGGCCTACTGCCGCACGCCATCCGGACTGGATTCCGTTCCAAGGTCAGTGCTGGCAGGAGATCTGTCAGACCGGAGACCCGTTTATCTACAAAGGGGACTGGGTTCCCGACGGGCTTGGTGGAATCGATCTGTTCGCCACCCACGGCAAGGTGGCTGTCAGGAAGCCGTGGTGTGTGATCGCCAAGTGGTACGACTGGGCAAAAGACGGTTTGGTCCACGTAGGGTACCCCAAGACGGGTACATGGCCACCGTCGAGGCCGGATCCGGGGAGGGTCTATGACTTCTTCACGGTCCCGGTTGCGCCCGGTTACGCCGGCCAGAAGGTACACATCACTTGGTGGGAGGAAGGTCGGGTCTCGCCGATCGGGCCGTACTATGTGGAAGGGTGTCCTCTTCAGGTCACGCCGACCCCGACGGTGCCAACGGCCACGCCGACTGAGACGCAGGTGGGTACGCCCACCCCAACGTCCACGGCAACGCCGGTGGTGACCTCAACCCCCACGGTTACGAGTACGGTTACGGCGACGCCGGTGGTGACCCCGACGCCCACAAGGACGTCGAGCGTGACCCCGACAGCGTCGACGACCGTCACTCCGACCGTGACCAGGACCAGGACCCCGACAAGGACGCCCACGCAGCCGACCCCAACGGCTACCATAACTGGTACGCCGCCCAGTCGGACGCCCACGGCAACTCCGAGTCGGACCTTGACCCCACCCCCGCCGTCGCGCACGCCTACGGCAACCGCGACTAGCCCGTCAGCTACGCCTACCGCGACTGGGACTCGGCCTACGGCCACTCCCACGTCCACGCGGACGCGTACGACGGAGACTCCGCCCCCGAGCC
>MFZX01000026.1 GCA_001788095.1 Candidatus Roizmanbacteria bacterium RIFCSPHIGHO2_12_FULL_37_23 | reverse complement strand
ACTTTAGGTGTTCTTACCTCAAATAATTCTTCAACACGAGGAAGACCCTGAGTTACGTCAGCTATAACAATTCCTCCAAAGTGTCTCACACGCATGGTTAATTGAGTACCAGGTTCACCAATCGATTGAGCAGCAAGAACTCCAACAGGAGTTCCAATCTCCACCATCTTGTTTGTTGACCAATCAATACCATAACATTTTAAACATACACCGTATTCAGTCTGACATTGAAGAGGGGACCTCACCCAAACCTTATCAATCCCATTTGTGGTTATTTCTTTAAGAACTGCATCCGTAATAAGTTCATTTCTCTTAAACAGGAGTTTCTTATTTTTGTTATGAAGAGGTTTAGATAGATGTCTTCCTCTGATTCTCTCAAGGAACTTCTCCCCACGTTCTCCTTCTTTCTCAATAAGTAATCCCTCCGGGCTTTTACAATCGTCTTCCCTCACAATCACGTCGTGAGATACATCAACGAGACGTCTTGTAAGATATCCGGCATCTGCTGTTTTTAGAGCTGAGTCTATAAGACCTTTTCTTGCACCGCGAGCATTAATGATGTATTCAAAAATAGATAATCCCTCTCGATAATTTGATTTTGTTGGAACTTCAATGATTTTACCAAGAGGGTCAATGACTAATCCTTTCATCGCAGAGAGCTGTTTCAGTTGTTCTCTTGAGGCTCTTGCTCCCCCAGATTTAATGATGATTTTGACGGGATTTTCTTCTTCGATTAAGTCCCATGTTTTATTTGCTATTTGTTCTGTTGTATCAATCCAAATATTATTGGACATTCTTTTCTTTTCTTCATCAGTTATAAGACCTTTGTAATAATTTTGTTCAATATCTCGAACTTTCTTTTCAGCCTCAATAATAAGTAAATTTTTCTCTTTGACAATTGAGCAATCAAATACAGAAACAGAAACACCGCCTGCAATTGTTGCTCCCCAGAAACCAAGCTCTTTCAAACGGTCAATAAGGTCAGCTACTTTCTTTTCATCATCTTTAAATATTTGAGTTGCTTGAACGACAAGCCCTTTAAGATCAGCTGCTTTGACTGATTCATTAATATATTGAAGTTCTTCAGGAAGTTGTTGATTTAAAAGGATTCGACCAATTGTTGTACGAATCACCTTTTCATTTATTCTTACCAATATTGGTTGTCTTAATTTAAGAGTGGTTAGGGCATACGCCAGTAAAGCTTCATTTTCACTTCCATGAAATTTGAGTTCTTCATCCTTTACATCTTTATATTCTTCATTTACTGTGGTTAAATAATAACATCCAAGAGCCATTTCTTTATTAGGTACAAGTATAGGAGTTCCGTCTGAAGGTTTCAAAAAGTTGTTTTCAGGTAGCATTCTATCTTCAATTTCTTCAATTGCTTTTTTAGATAAAGGTACATAAACTCCCATTTGATCTCCGTCAAAATCGGCATTATATCCTTGACATACAACAGGATGAAGCTTGATAGCATAATCATCTGTTAATACTGGATAAAAACCGAGAATTGAGAGTTTGTGAAGCGTGGGCGCGCGGTTAAGCATCACGGGGTGGTCTTTTGTAATTTCCTCAAGAATATCATAGATAATCGGATCTTTAGTTTCCAAATAATTCTTAGCACTTTTTATGTTCTGTGCCAAACCCCTAATAATAATTTCACGTAAAAGAAATGGCTTAAAAAGCTCCAGGGCCATCTCCTTAGGTAATCCGCATTGGTTAAGTTTCAGCTCTGGTCCAACAATAATGACTGATCGACCAGAATAATCTACACGTTTACCAAGCAAATTTTGTCGGAATCTTCCTTGTTTCCCTTTGAGTATATCTGATAAAGACTTCAAAGCACGTGTGCGGATTGTTCGTCTCTTGGAACCACGTGATTTTGACAAATCAATAAGAGAATCTACTGCTTCCTGAAGCATTCTTTTTTCATTACGTAAAATTATTTCCGGTGCACCGAGTTCAATAAGATGCTTTAGGCGATTATTTCTGTTGATCACTCTTCTATAAAAATCGTTAAGATCCGAGGTCGCAAATTTACCTCCTGCAAGCTGGACAACTGGTCGTAAATCTGGAGGAATAACAGGAAGAACTACAAGAATCATCCATTGAGGCGAAATTCCGGACTTAATAAATGCCTCCATAAGACGAATTCGTTTCAAAAGCTTTGTGCGTTTGTCTCCCTTTTGTCTTGTTAATTTTTTAGTAACTTTTAAATATTCATTTTTAAGATCTAGACTCGCGAGCACCTCAAGCAAAACCTCAGAACCCATTCCTACGATAGCATAATCTTCCGCTTTAATTTCTTTAAGGAAAAGATAATCTTCCTCTTCGATAATAGAAAGTTTTGTTGAATTTTTCACTACCTTACCAATCCTCTCAAAATATGTTTCTTTTTCATTTTTCTTATCAGCAAATTGTTTAGTTAGTGAAGTATATTTCTCCCGGAATTTAAACTCGATTTCGTTCAAGGTCAAGTCTAACTGTTCTTTGTTTTTCACTTTTCCTTTTGCAGATTGCTGGGCATCTTGCTCTTCTTTTTTAACTTTCTCTTTTTCCGCATCGTGCCATACTTTCAATTCTTCAAGCTCCTTCTCTCGAACTTCCTCAATTTTTTCAAGCGTACTTTTTCTTTTATCTTCATTTACGTCTTTAACAAGATAAAGCGCGTAGTAAATTATTCTTTCTAAATTGTTAGCGGTGATGTTAAGTAAAATACTTAGAGGAGATGAAGCACCTTTAAAATACCATATGTGAGCAACTGGTGTCGCCAATTTAATATGACCCATCCGCTCTCGTCTGACAGCACTTGTTGTTATCTCAACACCGCATCTGTCACAAACAATACCTTTATATCGAATTCGTTTATATTTTCCACAATAACACTCATAATCTTTTGTTGGTCCAAAGATTCTCTCATCAAATAATCCGTCTTTCTCTGGCTTAAAAGTTCTATAGTTAATAGTTTCTGGTTTTAATACTTCACCATGAGACCATCCTGCGATTATTTCAGGAGACGCGAGCATTAGCTTAATTCCTGAAAATTCACCCAGTTGTAAATCTCTTTGTTCGTTTGTATTATTCATTGTTTTATTTGACTGGTTTAACATCTAAACCTAATGCATTTAATTCCTTTACAAGTACATTAAACGATTCTGGAATTGTTGATTGAGGAATATCTACGCCTTTTATAATTGCCTCAAATGCCTTTCTTCTGCCCTGTACATCGTCACTTTTAACTGTGAGTAGTTCTTGAAGAGCATGTGGCATTCTATGGCTCTCAAGGGCCCAAACCTCCATTTCTCCAAATCTCTGACCACCCATCTGGGATTTGCCCCCAAGCGGCTGTTGTGTGACAAGAGAGTAAGGTCCTGTTGACCGCGCATGGAACTTATCCTCTATCATATGGACAAGTTTTAAAATATATCCTATTCCTACAAGAACTGGTTTTTCGTACGCTTGACCTGTCCTTCCATCACGTAAAATTGTTTTTCCATCGAAATTAATACCAACCTTCTCTAATTCCTTGCGAACAAATTCTTCGCTTATTTTTTCGAAAACTGGAATAGCGAATTTCGTTTTTTGTTTATATGCAGCCATACCTAGCATTGTTTCATATAACTGACCTAGGTTCATTCTTGAAAGAACCGACAAAGGTGATATTACAATATCAACAGGGGTTCCATCTTCTAAATAAGGCATGTCTTGCGCTGGTAAGATCTTAGAGATAACACCTTTATTACCGTGTCTTCCAGCTAGTTTATCACCAACCTTAATTTTTCTTACCTCTCCAATTGTAACGATGATTCTTTTCAAAATCCCAGGGTCGAGTTCGTTAGGTTCTTTTTTTGCATCGATAACCTTTACATCGACAACAAGACCCTTTTTGCCATATGGCATACGAAGCGACGTATCTTTTACATCTTTTGCTTTCTCTCCAAATATAGCTCTCAGAAGTCTCTCCTCTGCGCTTAATTCCTTTTCCCCTTTTGGAGCAACTTTCCCAACGAGGATATCTCCCGCCTGTACTTCAGCTCCAACTATTACAAGACCATCGTTGTCAAGATTTGCTAAAATCTCATCACGTACGTTTGGAATATCTCGTGTAAGTTCTTCTGCACCCAACTTCGTATCAACAACATCTGCGGTAAACTCTTCCATGACGCTTGATGTTAAAAGATCTTGTTTGACAAGTCTTTCAGACACGACAAAACCATCTTCATATCCAAGTCCATCCAATGAGGCATAGGCAACAACGAGATTCTGGCCTACAGCAAGTTCGCCATTCTCAGTTGCTGGACCATCTATAATAACGTCTCCTTTTTTTACCTTTTGACCGAGATTAACCCGTGGTCTTTGGTCAAATACTACATCCTTGTTCGTCTTTACAAATCGTTCGAGATTGTACGTATACTTCTTCTTTGATTTACCTATTAAAATAAGCTTGTTTGAATCAACATAATCTACGACAGCATCTTCTGGAGAATAAATCGTTCTACCAAGTGCTGTTGCAATTTTACTTTCTAAACCAGTTCCAACATAGGGGGCTGTAGGATTAACCAAGGGGACAGCCTGACATAACATATGGCTCCCCATTAATGCACGGCTTGCATCATCATGCTGGAGGAAGGGAATGAGAGCAGCGGCAATACCAAACACCTGGCGTGGCGAGATGTCAATAAATTCTATCTGTTCAGCAGGAATTTCTATTATTTCTCCTTTGTATCGTGCAGCAACTCTGTCTTGCTGAATGACATCATCATTATCAATATCAATACCTGAATGTGTAATGTAATGATTTTCCTCATCGTCTGCTTGAAGATATTCAATTTTGTCAGTAATTCTTACTGTATTCTTGGCTCCTTTTTTATAAGGTTCGACCTTCCGATAAGGACTTTCAATAAAACCAAATCTATTCACGCGCGCATACATAGCTAAATATGTCACTACACCAATATTTGGTCCTTCAGGAGATCTGACTGGACAAATTCTGCCGTATTGAGATGAAGAAATATCTCTTATTGAGAATGATGCTCTTTCTTTCTGGATGCCTCCTGGCCCACCAACTGTTAGTCTTCTTAAGTTATCTGCTTCGGAAAGAGGATTTGTTTGATCAACGATCGTAGAAAGCTGGCTTGTTCTAAAGAATGAATTTGTTGTTGCAACAAGTGATTTACTATTTATTACTTGTGAAGGCATAACATCACCATCCGCTACAGTCATACTCATACGCGATTTAATATCTCGTTCTGTTCGAACCATACCTACTCTCACGCCATACATACCAACAAGCTCTCCTGCGGTTCTAAGTCGTCTATTTGCAAGATGATCAATATCATCAAACCCTCCCTTTTCTTGAGTTAAGTTAACGAGATATGAAATAATCTGGACAACATCTTCAAGTCGAAGCACGAGATTGTCCTTTTCAAGAGGAACATCGACGTTAAACTTTCTGTTCATTTTATATCTACCAATCTCGGAAAGAGTATATCTTCTTGGATTGAAAAATAAGTTTTTGAAAGTTTCGTTTGCAGTTGAAAGAACTAAAGGTTCTCCAGGTCTAAGTTTTTTATAAATCTCGAGAATCGATTCGTCCTTTGTTTTTGGTCCATCTTTTTCTAAAGTAGGTACAATAAACTTGGTGACTAATTCCCTATCTAAGTCTTTAAACAAGCTTAAAAGTTCATTGTCAGATAAATCCTTTAAGCTCCTCAGTAATGAGGTTGCTAGAAACTTTCTACGTTTATTAATTTTTGCTTCAATAAGATTATGTTTAGAGATTGTAAAATCTAGCCAAGCACCAATATATGGTCTAACTTCTGCGTTGTATACTGTTGCTCCTGTTGATTTATCTACTTCTGCAGTAAAGTAAACACCTGGTGCTCGAACGATCTGACTAATGATACAGCGCTCAATTCCATTAATAACAAATGTTCCGCGAGAAGTCATTCTGGGAAGATTAAAAAAATACACATCTTGTATTTTTTCTTTCTCTCTTTTTTTATTTAGAAGTTTTACCTTAATATATACTGGAAATTGATATGTCAGTTTTTTATCAATGCATTCTTCTTCACTAAATCGTGGTTCACCATAAGAGACATCAAGCAATTCTAAAACATAACTCTTCTTTGTATAGTCCTCTATTGGAAAGAATTCATGAAGTATTTTAGTGAGGTCTTTATCAAGAAACTGCTCCCAAGAACGTTTTTGAATTTCGATAAGATCGAGCTCTTCAAAATTATCTGTGCTACCAATATTAACTCGACGTGTAAGAGCTTGTTTCATTCGAGGTGTTTTAGAAAATAGTATAAAAAAATATATAGGCCGACCTAACGGCCTATCATGTATATCCTCTCAAATTTAAGAAAAAAATACCATTCCGATTGACGTTACTATACTAAATCTATCCTTTCTTGTCAAGCGAAATTGTACCAAAGATTATTTAAGAAGTTTGCCATCTTTTACAAAATATTTTTGAATTTCTTTGCGCGTAGGAAGTGATGATTGAATTTTATCTAAAACCGCGTGTATATTGGATGTAACCTCTTCGTGTTCATCTTTATTCTTTTTCATGCTCGCTTCTTTTCCTAGATCAAGTTCCTCTAATATAACATCATCAAGATCATCAACTGCGTCTAATATATTACGAAGTTTCTCTCGACCTTTTTTTGTTCCGAAAAAATATAATACGGACGATCCCACTATACTTCCTAACATTAACCCATTCCAAAAACTATTCTGATCTTGTGTGTTATTTTTTACCATCTTTTTTCCTTTTTCTCTCAGATAAGTGCTCTGCAACAACTAAAAGTTTTTTTATTCCTGTAACAAATCCAGTGATTTCTCCGAAACTATGCTCTATGTTTAACCCAAAACTTTCTACTTTACTCATAATTGCATCCGTTCGTTTAAGGAGATTTCGCACTTCTCTAAGCATAAAAATTAATTGGATACCAATAATAGCTAAGATAATAGTCATAACTGTGATTGCTGCTACAATAAGTATCTGATTAATATCAGTCATATGATTGATTGTCTTACAATGTATAATAATTGTCAAGGATCTACATGAAACCAAAACTTATAATCGCTGCAACTGGACTTGATGGACTTATTGGTTCACGCATCAACACTCTTCTCAAAAATGATTTCGAATTCATCAATATTCCTGAGAGCTCAATGGACATCACTGATAAAGATAAGGTCAATGAGATAATCGGTGAAACCAATTTCGATATTTTTTTACATCTTGCGGCATATACTGACGTCGATAGTGCGGAAAGTAAGCAAGAGGTAGTATGGAAAATAAATGTTGACGGAACAAAGAATATCTTTGAAGCAGTTGAAGAAAAAGGTAAGAAAATGGTATTTATTTCCACTGGATTCGTATTCGATGGGGAACACCCACCGTATTATGAGGATTCGACCAGAAATCCAATCTCATTTTATGGAAAAACTAAATATGAAGGTGAAAAAATTGTTGAAGGTAGGGGTATGATAATACGACTAGACTATCCATATGGTGGAAAGGTTTCATATAAGAAGGATATCGTTGAAAGTATTGTATCAGGACTCAAACAAGGAAAAGAAATTAAGGGTATTATAGATCAATATTTTACACCCACCCTTATAGATGATGTTGCCTACGCTGTCAAATATCTTTTCTCAAACTTTTCACCAAAAATTTTCCACATTGTAGGAGCAGATAGTTTGACTGGATACGATATCATCCATACTATATGCAAAGTTTATGGATTTAATAAGGATCTTATTGGAAAAACAACCTATTCTGAATTTTACAAAGATAAAGCATTGCGTCCAAAAAATAGTATTCTAAAATCAAAGGGAAATCATTTTTATACAATGAAATCATTTGAAGAAGGACTACTATATCTAAAGAAAATGCTTTCACACATTTAAGCAACTCTATCAAGTACTGGTTCCAAAGCATCCGTACTTACTGGAATAGTGATGGAGCGTAAAACTTGCATCGGTTCATATTTATTTTGGAGTGTTGGACTCATTGCATCAAATTCTTGCCTGGTTTTAAAACTAGGTTTTTCTGTAACTATACCTTTTCCTTGAAGTTCAGGAGCAGATAACTGCCCATGTAAATAGACAGTTTCATATCCCCATGCAAGAGTACCAAGATCTTCATATCTAGTTAATAATTCATCAATTTTCCCTTTATAAATAAGTGCGTGTGATAAATCATTCATTCGTCCCCATCCCCTATACTGTGTTGCAACTTGTTCAAGAAAACCTCGATCAGCTTCTAATTGCAAAACTCTATCAAAAATGTCTGCTCTCGATTCTGGATCAGCTGATTCGCTTTCTAAGCGTAATCGAAAAACTTCAGTCTGAATTCGCTTTATTACTGTTTCAAGAATCGGATGTGCGGTTTGTTCAGTGGCTAGATGAGCCTCAAAATCAATTTCTCTTGCACCACGAGTATTTTCCTGTAATTCGTCGCTATTGGACATATTTTCTAGTTTAACAAATACTGAATGGACGGTCAATGGCTCCCTTGTTTTTTGTGAACTCGTGGTTTATCATTGAGACTTATGACGATCACTTTTGTTGGTCACGGATATGTGGGAATTGTCACTGCCTGCGTCTTTGCTGATCTTGGAAATACAGTCTACGTTATTGGAAGAACACCTGAAAAAATTAAGAAACTAGAAAGCGGGGATCCTATTATTTTTGAGCCTGGTCTACAGGAGGTCCTCAAAAGAAACCTACTTGCCAAACGTATAATTTTTACTACAGATTATAATGTTGCGATTCCTTCTTCTGAAATAATATTTCTCGCTGTCGGTACACCACCAAAGGAAAACGGAGAAGCAGATCTCACATCAATTTTTTCAGTTGCAAAAGAAATTAGCAAGCATCTTGGTAAACATTATTCAGTTATATCTTGTAAAAGCACTGTTCCAGTAGGTACAAATAGAAAAATTAAAGACATCATTGAAAAGAATAAGCCAAAAAATGCTCTATTCGATGTTGCTTCTTGCCCGGAATTTTTAAGAGAGGGCACTGCAGTTAATGATACTTTTTTTCCAGACAGAGTAGTAGTTGGATCTGATTCTAAAAGGGCTATACAAATGTTGTTAAAACTACATAAACCTTTACCTGGAGAAAGGATAATCGTCAGACTCGAATCTGCTGAAATTATTAAGTACGCTTCGAATTCAATATTATCTACAAAAATTTCCTTTGCCAACCTTGTATCCTTTTTGTGTGAAAAAACAGGAGCGGATGTCGAGGAAGTTCTTGATGGCGTAGGACTTGATAAACGGATTGGAAGATCATTTCTTTTCCCTGGAATCGGATACGGTGGTAGCTGTTTCCCAAAAGATGTTCTAGCACTTATTAAAACAGGTGAATCTTTGGGAATTGATATGAAACTTTTAATAGCTGTTAATGATATCAATCAACGTGCACGAGATAATTTTATAGAAAAAATTATTTCCAAAACACCATCAAAAAATATTGGTATATGGGGGCTTTCGTTTAAACCAAATACTGATGATATAAGATTTGCTCCTTCTATTTATATCATAGAAAAACTTCTCGCCCATGGTTACAAAATCAAAGCTTATGATCCCCAAGCAATGGAGCACACCAAGAAAGAGTTAAATCATGGAATAATTTTTGTACGAAGTGCTTTTGATGCAGTAAAAGATACCGATGCGCTTATTATCCTTACTGAATGGAATGAATTTAAACAGATCAATTTGCATGCAATTAAGGATCTCATGAAGACACCAGTTATTATTGACGGAAGAAATATTTATGACCCTACAACTATTAAGGAGATAGGATTTACTTACTATGCCGTGGGTCGACAATAGTTTTTTACCTTATATGAAAACAGCTCTTGTTTCCGGAGGTTGTGGATTTATAGGATCTCATCTGTGCGATAAACTTATTAAGGACGAATTCAAGGTTATTTGCTTAGACAATCTCATTACAGGGAGTGAAAACAATATCAGACAGTTGTTAAAAAATAAGAACTTCCAATTTATTAAACACAACGTAACTGAAGATCTTACTCACGACATTGGAGATGTGCATTACGTTTTCCACTTAGCTTCACCTGCTTCACCCAACCATCATAGTAAAATCAGTTATCACGCCTTGGGTTTAGAAACAATGATGGTCAACACAATAGGAACGCTTAAGATGCTTGAGATTGCAGAACATAATAAAGCTCGATTCCTCTTTAGTTCATCTTCGGAAATATACGGGGATCCACTAGAACATCCACAGTCAGAGGATTATAAAGGAAATACATCTACCATAGGACCACGCTCAGTCTATGATGAATCCAAACGCTTTGGTGAAACAATTACATCGTTTTTTCAGAGAAAAAGAAACGTGGATACGAGAATAGCCCGCATATTTAATACGTTTGGGCCTCGAATGCAAAAACAAGATAAGAGAATGATAGTAAATTTTATATTACAAGCATTAGCTCATGAATCAATTACCATATATGGTGATGGTTCTCAAACTCGCTCATTATGCTATGTTGACGATCTGGTAGAGGGATTGATGCGATTAATGTTCACAAATAAACTCAGTGAGAATGTCATAAATCTTGGTAACCCAATAGAACATACTGTTGCAGAATATGCTCACATGGTAAAAGAACTCACTCATTCTAAAAGCACAATAATCATGTCAGAAAGTCTTCCCCAAGATGATCCGAAAAAACGAAAGCCTGATATTGAGCGAGCAAAGAATCTTTTAGACTGGACTCCAACTGTTAGTCTAGAAACAGGTCTCAAAAAGACTATAGAGTACTTCGTATCATTGAACTAAATATGAAAAAAGCAATCATTGTTTTACCAACGTATAATGAGAAAGAAAATGTCAAAGTTTTAATCCCTCAAATATTTACTTTAACTCGAGCGTCTGAAAAGTGGGATGTTCATATTCTCGTTGTCGACGATAAATCCCCAGATGGCACTTCTCAGGAAATTCGTAAACTTCAAAAAAAATTCAAGAATCTTCACCTTATCGAAGGAGAGAAACAAGGATTAGGCACTGCATATGTTAGGGGTTTCACCTATGCTCTCAAACAGGTGCATGCTGATGTCATATTTGAAATGGATGCAGATTGTCAGCATCCACCCGATCTTATTCCAAAATTTCTGACCGCACTAGAAAAGGGGGCTGATTTTGTCATTGGATCCAGATATATAAGAGGTGGTTCTATTCCTGAGCAATGGACCGCAGATCGAAAATTTTATTCCATTATGGGGAATCTCATCGCGCGGTTTGGCTTCATGAGTATAAGCGTACATGATTGGACATCTGGTTTTAGAGCAATGAAATCATCCTTTTTAAAGGAAATAATAAGTGACATGCATGGATATAACGGTTATGTATTTCAAATAGCACTGCTTGATAAAGCTAGAAAAAAAGGTCTTAAAATAGTAGAAGTACCACTGCAGTTTATTGAACGATTTGAGGGCTCATCTAAATTTAATCCATCAAAGTACATTTTGGAATCAATATCATATATCGTATCTAATTCCCCTTTTATAAAATTTGTCATTGTAGGTCTTGTTGGTTTTGTAATAGACTTCAGTATTGCTGTATTACTCATAACTACCTTCGACATGTTTAAGCCTCATGCTAATGCAATAAGTGCTGAAATTGCTATCGTATCCAATTTTGTTTTGAATAATTTTTGGAGCTTTAGTCATAAAAAAATAGATCATTCAACATATTCATACATTTCAAAATTTACTCATTTCAATGTAATATCTTCTGGCTCGATTCTTATACAATGGTTTGGTATGTTTGTTACATTACACATCTTCGGAGATAAGATGTTACGTGTAGCAATTTTTTCTATTCCCTCATGGATCATTTATAAAATGTTTATTATTGCATTTCTTATCATTCCATATTCCTATGTTATGTATAACTATATAATCTGGAATAATTCTGCAAAAGCTTGATTTTAGGATATAAAGAGCGTACTATCTTAAATAACACTATCATGTCAAAAAACATATCACCTCTTCAGCAAGTACTCAATGTATGGGCAATAATACTTATCATATGGAGCGTTTATAGAACCAAGGTACTACTACCTGAATGGTTTGATGAATTTATCGCAAAACCCGTTGTTTTTATTTTACCAGTGTATATTTTTATTAAAAAGTTTGAGCAAAAACCTTTCCTCCAACAAATTTGGTTAAAAATTCATAACTCGCTCGGTGATATCTATATCAGTCTCTTCCTCGGAGGAGTTTTTGCAAGCTCAGCACTCTTTGCCAATTATGCACGCTATGGTGATTTTCAGTTCGCAAAAGAATTCTTTAGTAATAAATTTCTCATCGTATTATTAATTCCATTTGCTACATCGATCTCTGAGGAAATCCTATCACGAGGATTTATATTAAAACGATTATATGAAGATTCAAAAAACATGTATAGTTCTTCATTTTTGGCAAGTATTCTGTTTCTCATTTTGCATATACCAATTCTTTTTACCATCCCTGGTCTTTCCGGTTCGCTTTTATTACTTTTCTTAGCTACTGATTTTATTTTGAGTCTTGTGAATTCTTTTATTTATTTAGATAGAAAAAGCTTACTTGCTCCGATTCTTATTCATGCGTTTTATAATATTGCGATTCTTTTGTATATATAAGCACAATTACTCCTGATAGATCCAAAACATTTCTTCATGACCATACATGACTTTATGGATTTTGTCACCGTTTAGATTGGCATCTTGAAAGTCGTCTGGGTAACCAATAACAACTATCTTCTCTTGTCGTAGGTCTTGCGGCATATCGAAAATGAATTTATCAAATCCTTCTACCTGCGTGAAACCATATTCGTCTGGTTCTGATTTTGTAGCACTCAGCCAGTATGAATCAGGAGGAAATTGATTAAAAAATAGAAGGAAGATATAAGGTTGACCGTGTTTTTTTGTAATGTAAACTTTATCAAAATTTTCATATCGATTATTTATATATGTTGTAAGCTCTTTATAGCCACATTGCCATGCTCTTGTTACAAGAGCTCTTTTGAAATAATGGTTTAAATAAAGATCCCAAGTATTTACCAGATAGAAGAGAAACATGAAGCTTGTGCTTATTAAGAGAAAAATTTTAATGTTCGGATGTGTTTTTTGTTTATAGAATGAATACGCTCCATAAGCCACAACAAATATTATCGGAAATATCAAAAAATATGTTCTAGCAAGGGAATTCTCTTGCCAGGTAAGAGCATTCCCAAGGGGTGTAATAAGAATCAACAATAATATTAATCCTTTGAATTTTGCATTATGTTTAAAAAGATAATAAAGTCCAATAAGTAAAAAAATATACTCAACTGGAGTGATTAAACTTAATCTTTCAAATCCAAAACGTGGATTTGTATCTCCGAAACGAATAAAAAAGTCGGTCGAAAACTGAGAAAGATAACGTATAGTGACATCCTGTATCGAGGCCGTTCCTTTATTATGCATAATTCTATTAGGATGCTCGTTTAAATACTCATCGAGTTGTTGTTGAAATCCACTTCTCTGGAAAAAGAGTAGACTTTTTACTCTATTTGCACCATATAACCCATCAATTAAAAAGGGGGTCATGAATGTCAAAATTAAAACAACTGCACCAAACCTCATTAATTGAGTTTTCTTTTCATCCTTGAATCTTTTTAAGAAAAGCCACGACTGATATAAAACAAGCCCAACAAGAAATATTCTTCCCGTATGATAGGAAAATGCAGATAGTATCAACGATCCATTGGCAAATAAGAGACTTCGTATTTCAAAACCGTTTTCGAATTTTATAATGAAGTAAACTGCTAAGAGTACAAAAAAAGCACTTAAAACTCCTTCATGAGCTTGTCGAGATAAGATCATAATCCAAGGGGAGATTGCAGTTAAAAAACTTGCGATAAGCGCAATCTTTTTTTTCTTAGAAATTTCATAAACAACCAGATAAACAAGCGGTACAAATAATATACCTATGAGTTTATTAAGCAGTCTTGTGGAAAAGATATCTAAACCACCAAATGCAATAAAAGGAATTGAAAGATATGAATAGAGTGGTAATTTAAAATCATTAAACGACTGTAATCGGAGTGGTAGAAATGCCCCGAATTCATCTCTGCCTGTTTTTAAGATGGAATAGGCGTTGTAACCAAATGCTGCTTCATCTGCATTTAAGCATCCTGGAACATCGTTCTGTTTGTAGAAATTAAAAAATATTGATAAAAAAATACATACGATAAGTATAATTTTAGATAAGTTCTTACCCATTCTTTTAATTATTGAGTAACTTAAGCAATTCTACATCAGTCACTACTCTTTGTGTTATAAATTTATTTCTTATAGCATAAATTTGTGGAATCATAATGATGGCACGCAAAAGACCAATAAGAAAGGCTCTTTCCCCTTTTAAAGTAAGTCTTAAAATGTGATATGGAAGAAATAAGATGTGTTGCAATGTTAGTGACACATCAGTAATATTTGACCACGTAAAGATGAGTTGATTTCGATACGCAATCGTTTTAATGAAGTTCTCACTGAAATATTTCTTGATTGTTGATTCATGATGATGTTGAACTATAATCTCCGGATCAAAAATTATCTTCCATCCTCGCGCATGTGCTCTATATGAAAAATCAATATCTTCCCAATAAAACGGCGTATACAACTGATTAAAGCCTCCCAATGAATTCCAGTATTTCTTTCTTATGGCGCATGATCCTCCTTCTGCCCAAGCATTTATACCCAACTTAAAATTCTTGGCCTCGTTATGATAGGGAAGACCTTTTGAAAATCCTATGATATTTTTTCCGACGCTTTTTCCATTCTTCTCTATCTGAAGGAAGCTCACTGCACATAAGTCTTCATCCTGCTTGAAATGCTTGATAATCTGATCCTGGAATTTCTCCTGAAGTCTCACATCTGAATTAAGTAGTACGATAATATCTCCGTTAGCTTGTTTGGATGCAATATTTACAGATTTTGAAAATCCAAGATTTTCATGATTCTCTATTATCTGTATGTTCTTGCCAATTTTTGTTACATCTGGAGCAAGATTTTCTTGTGAAGCATCATCAATAATAATTATTTCGTCCTTTTTTAGTAGTGGATAATTAAGTTTAAAATTATGCAGAAAAAGTTCTTTGTTTTTATATACAGGAATGATGATCGATATACGCATATTCAGATCTTGAAAAAATCAACAACATTTTCTTCAAACACTTTATATGAAAAATTCTTTTTAGCAAATAAATAAGACTCTCTAAGGAGCTTCTTTTCATCCTTCACCATTACATTACTTGTCTTTGTGATTAGCTCGTCAATCGTGTTATATAAATATCCATTTAGCCCGTCGGTTATCAACTGTTTTGGACCTCCTGAGTTATTACAAAAAACAATACATCCTGCTGCCATAGCTTCGAATGGAGTTATTCCGAAATGTTCAACTTTTTGTGGCTCTTTTTGTTCATTAATACCATATCCAGCAGCGTGCCAATAAATAAGTGCTTTAGCATATAATGCTAAAAGGTCTTTAAATGATAAGTTTGTTTTTACCTTAATATCTTTTTTATTTTTTATCAGGTTCTTAATTTTTACTAACGATTCTTTCTCTTCGCCTTCTTTCAACCCTCCTGCAATTATTAAATTAAAATCTTTAAAACGTGGATCGCTATCCTTTAATTTTCTAAATGCTCTAATTGTGATATCGTGTCTTTTAGAATGAAGATGTTCAAAAAAACGTCCTACACTTAATATTATCTTCTCTTTTTTACGATGTCGCTCTCTAATCTTGAAAAAAGCCTCATCAATATACGGATGTATAACTTTAGGCTTTTTCCCAAACCACCTATCAACGTATTTCGCTGCAAACTCACTAGTCGTAAAGACGGAGTAATTAAAAAGTTTGAGTCTATTTAGAAATTTCATATTATAGATGCTTTTTTGGGGGTACATAGCGTATATATAATTATGGCGAGCACGAGAAATGAAATAACTTCCATCGGTTACATAAAAAAAATAGTCATATTTAAATGTATTTAGTATTTTCGCAAATTTATTTTGTTTTAGAAAAAAATTCGGAATAATACGCAGATTTTTAAAATTTAAATTGAGTCGTTGCGAGATTTTATGCTTAATGCTCTTATCATTCCATGCGATATCGATTGAATAATTTCGTTTATCAAATACTTGAAGTATAGAAAGAATATGTCTCTCTCCACCACCCAGAATATCAATATATGGACTATATAGTAGTACTTTTCCTTTTAGTTTTTTCATAAAGCATAAGGTATGTAATTGTTTTTGAATAAGCTTGATACAATGATTCAATTATTCCAGGAGTTCCATCAAGAAACCCTCCCCATTTTACAAACCGACGGTATAATTCTCCTAAAAATTTCCTAAGAAAAATCAATATCCCTGACTTTCTTTTTGCTTTAAAAAGCAGATTTGATTCAACATTTTCGAATATTATTGTTTTCTCTACCATGCTTTCAAGACTAGAATGAAATTCATGAACCAGAGGTTCTTTGAGATAACCCATCTCTCCTTTTATTCTTGGGGTTGAATGAATTTCTTTTGGCCATTGGAGAAATGCGTCTTTTCTTATGAGTCGAATAATATAATCAGGATACCATCCTCCATGTTTAAGCCATTTGGTTTTTGCAAAAATATTTTGACGTAATATTTTATAGTGAGTTTTGTTTGTAGATGTAATCGTGTTTAGAACTTCAACCGCTAACTTCGGCGTTATTCGTTCGTCAGCATCAAGTATAAATACCCATTCGGCGTCAGTTTGTTGTAAAGCAAAATCTCTTGTTGGTTCGACATAGACTGTATATGGATACTGTATTATTTTACATTTGAGTTCTTGTGCAATACTTACCGTTTGATCAGTACTTGTAGTGTCAATAACAATAATATTATCTGTAAGATGTTTGGCACTACGAACACATTCTCGGATGTTATTCTCTTCATTATAAGTTGTAATAATGACTGCTACTTTGTTTTTATTTCCCATAATTCTACAGTTGCGTCTTTGCTAATCTTTCTGCTCTCAATCATTGCAGATTTTTCAGGAATCTGATCTGTTCTCCATTTCGCTAATCGTTCAGCATAATCATCTCTTTCAATGATATACCAACACCGATGTTTTATAAACGTAGATTGTGGATTCTTTACTCCCTTATGTGTTACGTAATAATCAATTATGTAATCGTACGTATAAGTAAGAACAGGTGGAGTATAAATCTTTAAACAAAATTTATTCTGACCAACTCTATTATAAATATAAGCAATTGCCGTACTTTGCATGCGTAATCCAATCGTAGGAACCTCTTCATTTTTGACTATATCTGATTGAATTAAATACACAGACATCATAATAAACAGACTCGATAATAGTAATAATATCTTACGTGCAAAGGGAATTGATGATTTAGATAATCCAAATAAACCAAATAGTACAAGTATTATGAAGAAATAGGGTAACCCTTCCAAGTAATTTGCCCAAAAGAAGTTATTTCTATAGAGGAGAGATATAAGAAAAAGCCAACCTAGAATAATGGTAATGAACATAAAAAAACGTTGATGAATGTTTTTAAGTTTTTTATATCCTAGAACTAAACCAACAATCGCTAACAAACCAATAGAATAACCTATTAACTCATTACCCTGAGGGAAAATCTGAATATAAAAATCTTTAAAAAGTCGCAGTCTGTCTAATATAGCTCCTTGGAGTGTGACGGGATTTGTTCCAGGATTTTTAGAGAAATTTAAAATCGAACGTGTTTGGAAAAAATCATTCTTAAGCTCGAATAATATACGCGGAAATATTGCGAGCAAAAATCCAAAAACTCCCAAAATAAGTTTATTTTTTGATCCAAAAAAGTATTTGAGTTTTCTAATACTAATAAGAGTAAGGAGAAACGCAGGAACTAGAAATACTCCAAAAGCCAATTCTGCTTCAAGGATCATGCCTATGCTTATTGTTACCCCTAAAAGATATTTAAGTCTATTTTTTTCCAAATATGAATATACTGAATAAAAAAACAGCAATATAAATGGAAGCGTCAGAATACTATTAATTGCAAAAATCGATGTTGTTATGAAATAAGGAGAAGCGATCATTAACATGAGAAAAAATAGCGCAATGTGTGGATGAAATTTTTCATCAAGAAATACATAGAAAAGAATAACCTGCACAAGAAGTGTTAAGTATATAAAGACATAATATCCTAACGGATGTCCCTGGAATAAAATGTGGGGAATAGAAAGATAATAGTACCACCACGCACCATGGAAGACACCTGCGGCTCCTGTTGTCGGCCCAATAAGCGTTAAATTTCTATCTCTGACAATTTCTATTGTTTTAAGAAAATCCCTACCCTGGTCAAATGTATAGGGAACTGTTTGTAAATAAATTGGTTTTAGTCTAAAATAGCTAAAAAGAGCAAAGAATAGAATGAGAAGCACAATCTTTTTATTCATACTGATTGCAGAATTAGGTTTATTTTCCTTTTGTCACCTCGATTATAACACACTTATATGATCTTATATTCTCTTATTCTTGCTGTTGTATCAATTTACTCTTACGCGCTTGTTGATCCAAATATTACTTTGTTTAATCATAGCGTTTGGGAAACTTTCAGGAACTTCATGGTTAATCTAGGTTATCACAATAGGGGAGTATCGATAATTATTTACACATTGATAATCATTTCTCTATTTGTATTTCATAATATTTTTCTAAAACACATTAAACGACGTGATCCAGTTCGGTTGGGGATCGTGGTCACGATTATATTATTACTCTCTTATCCATTCTTATCTCATGATTTCTTTAATTATATGTTTGATGCTCGTATTCTGACGGTCCATGGTCAGAATCCCTATCTCTTTAAAGCTCTTGACTTCCCAAATGATCAATGGCTACGATTTCTACAATGGACACATAGAACCTACCCTTATGGACCAACGTTTCTACCACTTACAATAATTCCTTCATTTCTTGCATTTGGTAAATTTAGTCTGAGTTTTGTTTTTTTCAAAATATTAATTTGCGGTTTTTACCTTTCATCTATCTTCTTTCTTAATAAACTTAATAAGACATGGGCAATTTTTTTTGCAACCCATCCGCTTATAATAATAGAGGGACTCATAAACGGCCACAACGATCTTATCGCCGTATCTTTAGCTCTTGTAGGTATCTATTATCTCTATGAGAAAAGGGGGGTGTTGAGTAGGGTATTACTACTCGCTTCTGGCGGAATTAAATATATTACACTACCTCTAGTTCTTCTACAGACTAAAGATGTCACGAATAAATCAGGCAAAAAAAATGAAAGTATATTTTCCAGTCCTCGTTTGACTTTTATAGTACTCACTGTTATTGTTATTTATCTATCATTTACTAGCGAGATACAACCTTGGTATTTCCTAAACTATTTCGCTCTTCTCCCATTTTTCTATAAAACGCTTCATCGAAGTCAAATATTTTTTGCAGGATTACTCCTCTCATACTACCCTTATGTATATCTTGGGGGATGGGATAGTTCGGAAAAAATTTTACTCAAACACAACATTATTATTGTTTTTGCCGTAGCTAATATTGTATATTTGATCATTCGAAATAGACTATCTTTAAAAGAGTAGTGTAGATTACCTTTTTGGTTGTGAGGAATATTCATCTTGAATAAATTTTAAGGTACCTCTTGCATTGTTTTCTTTCTTCTCTAAATTCTCCATATTAAAAAAGTCTCTTCCAAATAACAGAATAAATAGACTTGCTGTTATAGAAATAATGAGGGTGGAAATTAGTATGCGTTTCATAATTACGTAGAAAATTTATTACATTCTTTTAAAAGATCCAGCGTCCACTTCTTTATGAAATTTTGATTTTTCTTTTCATCTTTATAATATCTATCAATTTTTAATGAAGGACACGCTATAACTCCATTACGCTCTCTGATCATGTTTTCCAAGTAATCTGATGATTCGGCAAATTGAGCATATGACGAATCCCCTAAGGCGAAGATTGCAAAATTTCTACCTATATAATCTCTTGCTTTAAAGGATTCTTCCAAATTCAAATACCATAAATGAGGTTGTCCTTCTTTGTTGTTATAAAACCACGTATTAGACCCAAATAGAGTCAAATCATAGTTGTGAATGGATGCTGAATCAAGTTCTCGAGCTTCTTTTAAATCAACGGTGTGACCTCTTTCTTCACTTTGCTTTCTGACCGTCTCAGCAGCGAAATACGTACCTCCGGAATTAGTTCCATATGAAAGGAGTATTTTCATAATTTGATTATAGCATTCTTCAGAAGGTGTAATTTTGTTCTTAAGGGAGCGTATTTTAGACCAAATTTCAAACGATTTTTCTCCTGAAACCTAACATGCAATTTTGATCCAGATCCTTGTGTAGACTGGGCATTCTTATGCCAAATTATAATTGATGGATCGTAAAATAATTTAAGCGCTTTTCTCTTAATGCGTTCGTTCCAATCTGCGTCTTCAAAATATAAAAAATACGAATCATCCATGAATCCAACGACATCTAAAAGCTCTTTATCAAAACACATCAAACAACCCGTTACGAAGCTTGTCTCAACAAATGAATCATACTGACCCTTATCAACCTCATCAACTCCCCTATGCCGAATTAGAGCATTTTTCCAGTCTACATTACCTCCTGCATACCACAAGATCCTACCTAAATCTTTACTCTCGTAACGATCTTTATGATATTCAAAACCTTTGTAATAGTAAATTTTTCCTCCTATTAAAGATTTTTTATATTTGTCGAGACTTTTCAAAACATTTTCAACAAAATCATAAGCAACAGTCGTGTCGTTATTTATACAAACAAATTTTTTAAATCCTTGATCTAATGCTTTTCGTAAACCTTCATTGAGTCCATACGCATATCCCCTATTCTCTACTTTGGAAACGTCGGTAAATGTTGGATACGAAAAATCCTTTTTTTTATCGGAATTATCAGAAATAAAAACTTTGAATTCCTTTTTTGACTGATTGTTTAAACTTTCTAAAAACTCACTTGTGTTCTCGTAGTCGCTATGGTTTACCGTTATGATTGCAAGATTATTCATTATGGTTTTTTAATTTAATGAGATCAATAATTTCTTGATAAAGAGCTTTTCCTTTAACTAGATAAGTTACATAGAAGAAGATACAAACTCCACCTGTTACAGAAAGCACAACATGCAATAGTGGCGAATCTAGAATAGTGAGAGTAATAACTCTTATGATTAACAGGTATCCTGCCATTGTAACCGCAGCAATAATATTGGGATGGATAAATGTTAAAAATGGAAACGAAAGATATTTTTTTGCTTGGAAAATAATAAAAATAAATGAAAGCGACATTACAAAAAATGCTATAGATATACCATTAAATCCAAAAAATTGAATAAAAAGTGGAATTAAAATCCAAGTAATCACGGTAAAATAAACCATGAAATATAAGCTCGTTTTTACTTTTCCGATCGCATTGAAAAAATTTATTAAGGGGCTGTAAAGACTTACAAACAGTGCTGATAGCGAGAAGAAGTAAAAAGAAAATAATGCTAAATTCCATTTACCATAATAGTCTCCAGGAACGATCTTCAGAAGACTATCAAATATAAACATTGCGCCGATAACTGCTGAAAAAATGAAGAAAGATTCATAAAAGAATACTTTTTGCAGAGATTTTCTCAAGAGTTTTTTATCTTTTTGGAACTGCGCAAATAATGGAAACGCAACTCGATTAACATTATCCATTATGAGTCGAATTGAAAATTCTGCATATTTTTTTCCAAATGTAACTATTCCCAAATTGGTTAAACCTATTGCTCCACCAAGATAAACAATAAGTAAGTCATCTTTTACTAATGCAAGAAATGAATTACCTTGAAATGGGATTCCATAACTCAAAAGTCTTTTAGCTGACTTTAGGGAAAAGGAAAGTGTCGGGATCCAAGGATTGAGTATATACATAAGAATAAGACCAACTATAGCTCGTACCAAAACTGCAATAACTATACTCATAATCTCGTAACCCAATAAAACCATTACAATAATAATGAGATAAAAAACAGTATTTTCTACCGCCTGAACGAAAACTACTTTATATATTTCAATTTTTTTCTCAAGTAAAACTGAGGGGATGGACTTTAAAGATAGGAGTAAAAAGGAGATGAGGATGGCCCAATAGAGTGCAATGGCTGTCTGAGGTAAATCTTTGTAAAAAGAGAATATTTTCGGGGTAAGGTAAAAACCCAACATTACTCCTAAAATTGTTAAAGCAAACTGTATATAAAAAGCAGTATTAAGATCTATTTGTTCCACATCTTTTTTTTGCATTATTGCAGCAGCAAGGCCAAGATTCGTAAAATAATTAAAGGATGAAAGCGTTGCTAATACCGTGTTGTAAATACCAAGGAGATGAGCTCCCGACTTAAATGTCAATATAAAAAAGGCTATAAAACCAAGTACCGCTGCATACGACCCTTGGGCGAGTAAACTAATTACGCTTGTAAAACTTTTTGATTTAACGTGCAGCAAATCTTCGTTCATTGGACTATGGGAGCCACTCCATTTATAATAATGTCATGGTAAAGTTCATGTTTATAAAGAAGAATCTTCTTGTTTTTCTCTTACTTTTCATTATAACACTTCCAACCTTTTCAATTCTTCTTAACGGCCAATATTTCACCATGCATGACGATCAGCATATTGCGCGTCTTTATGAACTTGAGCAAGGCATCAGGCAAGGTGCATGGTATCCACGTTGGGTTGGTGATCTCGGATTTGGATTTGGTTATCCACTGTTCAATTTTTACCCTCCGTTAATTTACTACATTTCGCTTTTGTTCCACATCGTTGGCTTCTCATATATTACGTCTATTAAATGCATGATTATACTTGGAATACTATTGGGTACATTTGGAATCTATTTATTTGCCAGAAAAACTACTTCTCGCTTTGCTGGTTTTGCTTCTGCTGTCTTATTTGCTTATTTTGCATATCGAGCAACTTCAGTATATGTACGAGGCGCACTCGCAGAATTTTTTACTACATCTTTATTGCCATTTGTTTTTCTTACGTTTTTCAATCTTTATAAAAAACATACGATTAGAAATAGCGTCTTATTCGGCATTACACTTGCCCTGATGGTAATAGGACACTTATTAGTAACACTTCCTGCCATTATCTTTTTGGGGTTCTTTTTTATTTTCTACATATTTCTTTCAGAAGAACGCCTTTCCTTTCTCCTACACTCTCTATTAAGTGGACTAATCGGTTTTGGCTTATCTGCTTTCTTTTGGATTCCTTCTTTGCTTGAAAAAAAATTTACTTTCACTGATAAAATCCTCACAAGTGAGCTCGCTGATTATGTAATTCACTTCGTATACCCTCATCAATTATGGTATTCTCCCTGGGGTTTTGGAGGATCAATTCCTGGACCCGAAGATGGCATCTCTTTCGCAGTAGGCAAAATATATATAGGTTTAACAATAATCTCATTTATTCTATTTTTACTTTATCTCCACATAACTTCTCAGAAGAAACAAAAATTGGAGCAATATAAAATGTATGCCTTATTTCTCTTTATGCTTCTTTTCAGTTTCTTTATGATGATCCCATATTCTAACGGTCTTTGGAGAATATTCTCCCCTCTTGCTTATTTACAATTTCCCTGGAGATTTTTAAGCTTTGTTAATATCTTTATAGCCTTAGTTGCAGGAGCTACAGTTCACTTCTCCGGTGAAATTATAAAAACATTTAAACATCCTCAAAATTTCAACATCTATACACAAATTATTGGAACTATTTGTATAGTATTCGTAGTTATTTTGATTCAGTCTAAATATTTCAAACCATTTAAGCTTCTCATCGTAACAGATGCAGAACGTACTTCACGGGAAGAAATCGCATGGAATATTAGTAAATCGTCATTCGAATTTGTTCCAAATGGGATTAGAACAAAAAAATCACAATATAATACTACGGTTCCTGATCTTTCACAAAAAGATATACCAAAACAATCATATGAAATTCTTATGGGGCAGGCTAAAGTTTTAGTTAAAAATAACAAATATCATCAAAAAGAATATTTCATACAAACTTCTGAACAAACAATATTTAGATTAAATACTTTTAACTTCCCGGGGTGGACCGCTTATCTCAATGGAACGAAGTTAGATATTACAGATGATAATGATTTTAAGCTTATTACTGTAGTCATCCCCAGCGGCCAACATGAGATGTTATTTAAGTTTGAAGATACTTTTGTAAGAAAACTTGCAGAATTTATATCTTTATTTACGTTCTTAATCTTAATAGGATGGACTTTGAAAAAGTTCTATTTTGTTAACTCAAAGAGATAAACACTAGCTTTTCTTCCTGGTTTTTCATACCTTTTTATAAGTTTAATCGGCCAATCTAAAGGGAATTCTTCTCTGTGAGAAAATACCACATAAACATATGAGTCATTTAGATTTGATTGATTTTCGATCAGATTTTCTTTATCTAATGGCCAGTAACCATTAACGCTGATTGCATCATTAGGTAATTTGAAGGTTTCTAAAACGTCTCCAATTAAGCCAAAATTTCCCTCTGCTATTAGAATGACTTGTTTTTCTTTTGATTTCTCGCGAGCAAAATCAACAATTTCTCTTGCCCCCCAAACAGCAGTTCGCCCTTCCACATATTGTCCGCGATCGATCTCAGGAAACGGGATTCGTGGATAATTGAAAATTATAGTATAGTCAAAATATAATATTGAAACTATAATCACTACTAAGATACCCATAAAATTTCTAGAATTTTTGATATTAGAGAGCAGATATGAAGCTGGTATCAACAAGAGTCCACCAAGCGGAAGCACATATCGTGGAAAAAGTACTTTTGCAAAAAATGAGAGAAGTATAGTAATAGTAATAAGCCATAATCCTAAATAAATCGCTAAAATTCTATCTTTTTTATAAAGAAAGTATAAGCCTACTATTCCAAGCACAGCTACGATATATCCCATTTCGGAGAAGACATAATATGGTAGATTGACAATGTTGTGTGGGAAATATGCAAAAGGGTTCTGCAATAATTCTGGAACCGTTAAAATAAATGTTTTATTTTTTTCAGCAACATAATGGAAAAAGGGAGATAATCTCTGAACGTTATAAATCAATGCAGATAATGATATAACAATAAAATAAAGAGTGATAAAACTTACGAGTGAATTAATTTTGTTATCTTTCCCAACAAATTTATTCTTTAGACTTAGTAACATATTTTTTAAACCGCCTTCTTTGTGTGAAAATAAAAGAAAAACTGGTGCAAGAGCCATCAGACCAACATATACTTTCACAGAGGATTTAGCTAGAAGTCCAAATCCTGAAAGTAAACCTAATAAAATTGCGACGTCTAATCTTAGAGTTCTCGCCATAAGAACTGAGAAAAAAAATATCCAGATAACGAAACCGTTAACGGCAGAATCGGCGAGAGTCATTCTGTCATAAAACAGAAAATAAGGAGTAATAATATAAAGCAACGCTGATATGTAGGCAGTCTTTTTATTAAAAAGATAGAAAGCTGAGCTAAATATACCTACCAAAGCAAATAGTCCACTCGCAACCGAAAATAATCTTCCAGCAAGCAGAGGATTATAAGGAAATATTTTTAAGAAAGGAATTATTCCCCATGTTTGTAAAGGTTGACGTCCATCGGTTAGTGATATGAATCGCCATGATGCATCTTTCCAAGCTACTTTTGCCCAGCGAATATAGATTCCCTCATCAGAAAAAATTGGCATATCATCGAGCCTAATTAGTCTAGTGAAAAGAAAAAGAAGTATGAGTATTACTATAATAACAACGTCTTTACGCGAAAATGTGGACCGCAGAAAAGAAACAACCTTGCTAACGTCTAACATTCTTTGTGTATAATTACTTATTATAACAAATGAAATACTCAATTATCATTCCTGTTTATAACGAAGAAAGCATCATCCAAGAGTTATATGATCGAACTTCAAAAGTGATGCAACAACTCAAGTCAACATATGAGTTAATTTTTGTTAATGATGGTTCCAGCGATAACTCTCCTCATGCATTAGTACTATTACATAATCAAGATCACAATGTGAAAGTTATTAACTTTTCTCGAAATTTTGGTCACCAAGTAGCTGTAAATGCTGGAATGCGTTATTCAACTGGAGAATTCATAGCTATAATAGACGCAGACTTACAAGATCCCCCAGAAGAATTGCCAAGGTTTTTTAAAAAATTATCAGATGGATATGACGTTGTATATGGAATTCGAAAAAAAAGGAAGGAATCCTTATTAAAAAAGTCCGCTTATAGTTTCTTTTATAGATTATTAAAAGCCATAACATTCATAGATATTCCTGTGGATAGCGGTGATTTTTCTGTAATGAACCGTAAGGTAGTTGATGCAATTAATCTACTCCCTGAAAGAAATCGGTTTATAAGAGGATTAAGAAGTTGGATAGGTATGAAACAAATTGGTCTTGAGTACGAAAGGGATAGACGATATGGTGGAAAAAGTAAATATAATCCTCGAAAACTTTTCAAACTTGCATTTGACGGAATATTTTCTTTTTCATATGTACCTTTAGAAATGATCTTCTATCTTGGACTCATAGGGCTAGCTACATCTGCTTTTGGAGCGCTCGCAGTTGTATATTTCAAATTTTTCACAGAAGCATATAAGGCAGTTCCTGGATTCGCTACAACAACACTGCTTATTATATTTATCGGAGGTTTAAATCTCTTCTCAATTGGAATTCTAGGAGAATATTTGCGACGTGTTTATGACGAGGTTAAACAACGTCCAGAATATATTGTTGAATCGACAATTGGTTTTTAATCAATTACTTCTTAATAAATAAATGCATTGATC
This sequence comes from Candidatus Roizmanbacteria bacterium RIFCSPHIGHO2_12_FULL_37_23, assembly GCA_001788095.1. Lineage (GTDB taxonomy): Bacteria > Patescibacteriota > Microgenomatia > UBA1406 > HO2-37-13b > 2-12-FULL-37-7b. The sequence continues at coordinate 20,463 of MFZX01000026.1, read as the reverse complement.
CAGAGCTCTTCAAGTTCGCAATCGTATCGTCTTGGGAATATTGTTTGAGGTCAGATTCTGCCAGTATAAAACAATCATTAATTTTTGACTTTGCAAGCGCTGAATTAAAATCATTTGTGGTATAGAAAAATGTTGTATTTTTCCCAAAATAGTAAATTATCGATGGATGATTACCCCACCATTTTGTTGTTGTTATCAAAAGATTGGCTTTTTCAAGAGTTGCAAAACTTTCACGCGTACTTTGATCTAATAAAACATTCAAATAACTACATCGAGGACGCGCAGCAATCGAAAGTTCATAATGTGGATCATTTACTGAGGCGTATGTCTTTTCAAGTATGTTTTTATTAAGTGAAGGCCAATAATACATTACGATTCCGATAAACATTACTGCTGCAATCCAATAAAGTTTTTTCATATGTGAGAGAACCAATAAGGGTGCTATCGAAAAAAAAGCAAGTTGAGGAATTGCAGGGTACAAATACCAAAAAATTTTAGTTTTTGTCAGATTTAAAAATAAAAACCAAGGGAGAAAGAAAAGTGCTAGAAGGAGTTTTTTGGTATCTTTATAATACTTCATGATAATTATGAAAAATCCTATGATGATTGCTGAAAACATGAATGCAAATTGCTCGAGGACTAAGTCTAAATAATAAGTTCTTTCGCCAAAGTGAAATTCAATAGATGAAGTGACCCTATTAAAATGTGATTCAATAATATGTTGTTTCCAAAAAACTCCTTTATATAAAAGAAGCATTGCAATAAACCAAAGTAAAAGAATTCCTGCTTGTATACTTATTTTCTTAAAATCTTTAATAAATTTTTCGTGCTTAATTTTTCCTTGAAAAAATTGGTAGAAAATATAAAAGAGCATTATAAAAACTGGATAAAACCCAATGAGAGATTTACTGAATACTGCAATACCTAAAAAAAGAAGTCCCAGAATAAAATTTCTAAAAAATAATAAGTATCCTAACCATCCCAGTAATAGAAAAATATCTAAATTAATAATCTGAGCTCGTTGGATAAAAATAGGTGTGAAGGCGGTAATCATGACTGTCAACGTCGGCACAATAGTGTCGTCAGCAACTCTCCTATAAAGTAAATATGCAAAAAATAATACAAGCATTGATACGGAAAGTGATAATAGACGAGTTGAAATTTCAGGCTCTACTCCAACGAAAAGTTTTGCAGTCGATGCGTAAATAAATGGTACAAGCGGAGGTTTATCAAGCCAAGGCTTTTCTTGCCACACGGGAAAAAGATAATAATTTTGCTCAAACATTTCGTTACCTGACTGAATATATAGCGATTCGTCCCAATCAGCAAAAGGAGTTGGATAAGCAACTAGTTTATGAGCGAGGATTGTTGAATAAATAATTACAAAAAGAATAAAAATGAAGTGTTTTTTCAAAATCTTAAAAATACGACGTGTCATGTCTTAATGTTAAGAATATTTTCTTCCTAAACTATTGAATTTTATTCGCAATAAATCTGTTATAGTTTCCACTGAATCTTTTATAAACGTTACTTTTTTTGTTTCTGCATGTCTCCAATGGACTGGAATTTCTTTAATTTCATAACCGAGCTTACGTGCAACAAAAAGAAACTCTAAATCAAAACCCGCTGAGACCGAGGATCCACGCGCTTTTCTTTCATCATGAAATACGCGTAATTTTTCAATGATTCTTATCGCAGCTTTCCTATCAAATCCTTTAAAACCGCACTGCGTATCTTGTATGCCATTAAGTCCAACAAGCATATTTCTCATTATGACAAAACCCACTGATTGTAATTTTCGTTTGAAAGGTGCTCCTTCTCTTTTACCTTTTCTTGAGCCTATGACGATCTTACTTCCTTTTTTAAATTCGTCAATAAAAATATATGCTTCTTCAAGTGGTGTTGCTAAATCCATGTCAGAAAATATCACGAAATCTCCATGAGCATCTTTGATACCTTCAATTACAGCAAATGCTTTCCCTTGGTGATTTTTCTCAACGAGTCTAAATTTAGGAAATTCGGATAAATATCTTTTTTTAATAATCTCTACTGTTGAATCAGTTGAACCATCATCAATAATGATAACTTCCTTAAATTGTGCGTCATGAGCTGTAAAGTTTCCGATTTTGTCCAATACTCCTTTTTGAATATTAAGTTCCTCGTTATAACAAGGAATGATAAGAGAGATCGTCATACTTGGTTAAAACTACTAACTTACCTATCTTATTAACTTATATAGTTTAACATTCGCCACATCCCACGTCCCTATAATTTCTCGAGGAGCGAAATATGCTATATCCCATTGAGGATCACCAATTGGTGTACATTCGTCTTCGCAAACAACAAATAATTCCTCAGCCTTTTCTAAACTATCCTTTTCAATAGGACGCTTTTTCCAAATTTCAAGAAAATAACGATATGTACTGTCGCTGTATTGATGAGGAAGGCTGGTAACTTGATACCTATTTATGCTTATGTTTTGATCTATCAGGCGAGCTACTTCTTGTGCTTTTTGTATTTGGTTATTAGGATGGTTAAACAGAAAACTATATCCTTGAATGTTCATAAAAATAAATCCAATCAAAAACATTACTAAAAATATTCCAAGTTTCTTATTCCAAAAAATCTGTGTAACGAAATATGCGATGATGATGTAATAGTAAGAATATAGGGCTCCAAAATAATGTGGAATTTTTCTACCTGTGTAAAAAGAGGTGATTAATAATCCAATCAGAAAAAATAGAATCAGTAAAGAAAGTTGTCTCTTTTGTTTCCATGTGAAAATCATCGATAAAATCAGAAGAATCAAGAGCAGGAGAGAAAAAAAAGCATGAAAATTCTGTCTAAAAGCAAACACATTAAGAGCAGTAAAAGTATTGAATATTTCCTGAAACCCCGATCCTGCAATACTTTTCGAATCTGTGAAAAGTGTTATAAAATTTTTTGAATTAAGAAAACTGTGACGTAGATCAAAAACTAACAGTGGGAGCGATAAAATAAAAAACGATACTCCCATTGCGAAAATTGGGATCAAGTTTTTTGATGTTCGTTTCCTATTAACATATAAGTAATGTATCAAAACGAGCACTATTGGCATAGTTAAAGCTAGAGATACATAATGTAATTGTATTGAGATTGAAAAAAGTGCCCCAGAAATTACAAATTTTTTCACATCATGATCTTTTAATCCTTTAACTAAAACATAAAATAGTAGAAACGATGCAAGGGGTAAAAGGTTAGGGTTCCAGGAAAATCTCGAAAAATTAATAAGAACCTCTGAAAATGCTAGTAGAAATACTGAAACAAGAGCTACTTTTTTATTAAATAATTCTGTAATTGCCACATAAGCTATTACGAGAAATATTGATGAAAAAAATGCTACACCAATAGCAGGTCCAATTGGATTAAATCCTGAGAAGAAAAGCCAGGGAGCAATGAAATAATAATAAAAGGGACCAAGAAAGACTTGACCGACTGACGACGGGGCCCCGATAGCAGGAAAATGTTCAAAAGTAACGATCCTTTTTAAAATAATCGCATCTCTCCCCTGATCTCCAAGAAACGTAACAAAACCTTCAAGCTGGTAAAATCTCAAAAGTATTCCAAATAATAAAATTAATATGAAAATTCTGTTAAATGGATCCTGCGACCAAGTTTTGAGCTTTGTAAAGATGTGATATACTAGATTCATGCCTCAATTATATACTAAATTATATCCATACTTCATAATTGCTGCGCTCACATTATTCACAACTCTGTTACTTTGGATGCCTTTTATATTAAAGATAAATAATCTTTATGGCATTGATACAAAAAACACAAGTTTTCAAACTGTTTTACAACATTGGGACGGACCCCTGTATATTATTCCTGCGAAAACTTTATACAATCCAAAAAATGAAATCCTTGCTGGTGCCCCACTTGGCCTCGAAACAAAATATTTTGCAGCTCACCTACCAATGTATCCACTAACTATCAGGGCTTTTGCTCCACTTTTTGGATTTCCAAAGGCAACTATCATTTCAACTCTTATATTTTCAATAATGCTGTTTTGGTTTTTTTACTATTTCGTAAACACATTGAAACTTTCACGAAATCCCCTCTTACTAACAAGTGTTTTTATGTTTATTACTCCACGATTCTTTGTAACACGATCAGTAGGTAGTCCTGAGCCGATGTTTGTTCTTTTTATACTTATGTCAATATACTTTTTTGTGAAAAAAAGGTATTTATTTGCAGGTTTATTAGGAGGATTGGCAATAACAACAAAAACTCCAGCAGGCTTATTATTTATAGCCTATTTAGGAGGAATATTATATGACTATATCCAGAATAGAAAAATTGATTTTCGATGGTTGTGGTTAATTATTATTCCTGGGAGTTTACTCTTAGTGTTCGTTTTGTATGGAATCCAATATGGTGACTTTTGGGCATATTTTAAATCAGGTGACAATCTTCATCTTCTCTTTCCACCTTTTAAAGTATTTAATTTCCAGAAAAACTGGGTTGATACAGCATGGTTAGAAGAAATTCTATTTATTTTTTTGTTGTATGGACTAACCGTTATAGAGCTCTTGCCATTTTCCGGCTTAAATAATAAGATCTCATCTGTCATTCCGAATTTATTTCGAAATCTCAAAGAGATCCTTGGTCGAGTCCAGAATGACATCATAGGAAAAGAGACAATGAGAACAAAACGGGTTTTTTTCTATTTCTCGTTTGTTTTCTTTCTTTCTCTTATTTCAGTACAACATCGTGATATCGCGCGATATTCGATTCCCCTACTACCGGTTGCTCTGATTACATTTGAGAAATTTTTTACGTCAAAGAAGTTTCTAATCGTATTGATTTTTCTTCTTCCGGCAATCTATCTGTATGCTTGGAATTTCATGCTTTTTAATATCGCACCTATAACCGACTGGGCACCGTTCATTTAACTATAGCAATCCACTTTCAATCTCTAAGGTAGAAATGAACTCTCATTTCTAACCCTCGGTGTTATAACCCTCGGTGTTGGTTGAGTCTGAATAAAAAATTTTGAACCTACTAACACCGAGGGTTAGAAGGCCGGGGATTGGAAGGCTGCATATTTTATCCTCGTTATCAAGGTACATATAATCCCTGATATAATTATGATCATGCTCGATTTAGCTATTCTCTTTTGGTTTTATAAAGAACCGGAAATCAGCAAAAATCATCTCGAGATACTCAAAAAAAATAATCCAAACAGTAAAATTTTTGGCCTTTATGGAGGAAATCAAAATGACATTGGGCAATTCAGAAGCTTAAATTCTTTATTAGATGATCTTTATATCTCCCCTTTTACTGATCCTGACTGGAAATGGATGCATGGTGATCTCGTATTACTTGATTGGTATGAACGGCGCGGCATTAATTTCTCATGGGAGAGTATTGTAATCACACAATGGGACATGCTTATTTTTGACTCATTAGATAATCAATTTTCAGGATTAAAAAAGGACGAAATTTTCTTATCAGGATTTAGAAATCTCGATAAAACGCTTGAAAATCATTGGTCATGGACTCGAGAAAATTCACCACATAGAAAAGATTACCTAGCATTTCTTCAATATGTAAAAACAAACTATGGATATTCAAAATCCACCCCACCCTGTTGTTTATTTATTCTTGAGGTTTTTCCTAGAAAATTTTTTGACATCTATAAAAAGGTTCAAGACAAAGAAATTGGCTTTCTCGAATATAAAATTCCTATATACGCTGAAATTTTTGGAATTCCAATATATAAACGAGACCTTAGTGTATGTTGGACAGAAGATCATACAAAATTTGCCCTAAATGCGCGAACAATAGGAATTACAGAAAAATTTATTCGAGAACAGCTTGCTCAAGCGCAAGGATGGCGCATATTTCATCCTTATTTTGAGGTGTGGAGCTAGATTTTTTTATGAGGCCCGGGCGGGAATCGAATCCTTCACTTCGTTCAGGACTATAGCCCGCTTCTTGAGGCCCGGGCGGGAATCGAACCCGCGTGTAAGGGTTTTGCAGACCCTTGCCTTACCACTTGGCTACCGAGCCATGTACTTATTTCATATTATACCAAGCTGTAATTAATTTGATATCATATGTTTATGAAAATTCTGACCTTTGTTAAGCGAAAGAAGAGAACGCTCATAATTATAGGAATAATACTTGCTGTATCTGGATTTATATTTTATCAGCGTTTGGTAAATGGAAAAGAAGAAATACAAAGCACACAAGTTAAACGAGGGAACCTTGAAGAAACGCTTATCCTTTCAGGAGAAATAAAAGCTGATAAACGAGCAGAACTTCGTTTTCAAACTACTGGACAAATAGCAAGTATTAAAGTTAAAGAAGGAGACAGTGTGCAAAAAGGCCAACTCATTGCCTTACTTGATCAACGTCAACTGCAGAAAACTTTAAAAAAAGACCTCAATGATTTTTTAAACGCACGGTGGGATTTAGATCAACAAAGAGATGACTACAAAGATAAGGCTTTAACAGTTGCAATGCAGAGGATCTTAGATAAATCCCAATTCGATTTAGATAACACTATTACAGATGTTGAGATACAGCAAATATCAATAGAATACTCACAACTCTTTTCTCCTCTTGATGGTATTGTGACAAGTACAAACAATCTTCAACCTGGTATGAATATTACTGCCGCAACAGCAGGGTTTGAAATCATATCGCCTGACTCACTTTATTTTGAAGTTACTGCTGATCAAACAGAAATCTCTAAATTGCAAAGTGGTCTTACCGGTAAATTATTATTTGACTCATACCTTGATGAAGAAATCGTTGGGACTGTCGACCACGTTGCATTTGTTCCAAAGGCTAATGAGACCGGGACGGTTTATGCTGTAAAAATGTCATTCATTAATATGAGTAATGGGAATCTAAAATATCGCGTTGGCATGACAGGAGATGTTGAATTTATAACACAATCAAAAAACAATACGCTTTATATTCCTTTTGCATTTTTACAGGAAGATGACAAGGGTACTTTCGTTTATATAATAAAAAATAACAAAAAAACCAGGCAAACTGTAACTACGGGCATAGAAACTGATGAATTTATCGAAATCTTATCTGGATTATCCAAAGGTGATATGGTCTATGATTAAACTTCAGGATGTCTACAAAGAATATACTATTGGAGACAGTCTCCTGGAGATCTTGCAAAATATCAATCTTGAAATCAAAAAGGGTGAATTCATCTCTATAATTGGCCCGTCTGGTTCTGGAAAATCTACGCTTATGTACATGATGGGTTTACTTGATATACCAACAAAAGGTAAAGTATTGATGAATGATGTAGATACTTCAAAACTCTCGGATGAAAAACTCTCAAGACTTCGAAATGAAAAAATTGGTTTTGTATTTCAGCAATTTAATCTAATAAATAAATTTACTGTATTAGAAAATATTTTATTACCAACGTTATACAATCCTCATACATTAGATTATGATCCTCAGATAAAAGCAATAACCCTCTTGAAAAGATTTGGATTAGACCATAGAACGCATTCATATCCAAATAAAATATCTGGCGGAGAACAACAAAGAGCGGCTATTGCACGAGCGCTTATCTTAGAACCGGAAATCATTTTTGCAGATGAACCAACAGGAAATCTTGATACGAAGACAGGAGAGACAATTTTAAGTCTTTTGGAAGATCTTAACAAAAAAGAAAAAATTACCATAGTCATAGTCACTCACGAAGCTCATATCGCAGAAAAAACGAAGCGGAGTATAAGCATTCAAGACGGAAAAATTATTAAATAGACACAATGAAATACTACATTTTTACGATCTTATCAGCTACAACAAATTTTAGACGAAACAAACTTCGTACTTTTCTCACTTCTTTAGGAATATTAATCGGAGTTGCTTCAGTAGTCTTACTCATCTCTTTAGGCTTAGGGCTTAAACAATATATCACAGATCAGTTCAAAGGATTAGGATCAAATCTCATATTTATTTATCCTGGAAAATTTTTACAGGGAAATTCATTCCGCCCAGGCGGTGGTATGTTAGGTGGGGCTGAATTTGATAAGAGTGATGTTGATTCATTAAAAAAGAGTCGATATATAGCATATGTTTCTCCGGCATTTATTAAAACAATTGAGATCTCGACCACGAATAAGACTGAGATAGGAGATCTTCTTGCATCAACAGAAGATGTCTTTCCAGTGCTTAATCTGAAAATGCAATATGGGAGATCCTACAAAAAAACAGATGTTGATAAAAGAAATAAAGTAATCGTTATTGGACCAGAGCTGGCAAAAAAACTTTTTGATGATTTTGAAGGTGCACTTGGGGAAGATATAAAAATTGAGGATCAGCGCTATAAAATCATTGGAATAAGTGAAGCTAAAGGTGGGGGTGGACTCGGAGGATCAAATTTTGATTCTTTTGTTTATATGCCTTATACTGCCGGTCTTTCATTTAATCCAGACAAAAAATTTTTTGCATTGTACGTAAGCGCAAAGAGTGAAGATGTATATGAACTCGCTAAACGTGACATCCAAAGAATCTTAGAGAGACGTTACGAAAGCGGTGATTTTTCAGTTCTTGAACAAACTGATTTATTAAATGTTATTAATTCTGTTTTTGGAGCAATAAACACTGTCCTTGTTATGATCGGAGCTATATCTCTTATTGTTGGTGGTATAGGTATTATGAATATCATGTACGTATCTGTTGTTGAACGTACAAAAGAAATCGGCATAAGAAGAGCTGTTGGAGCAACTAGAAATAACATTCTCATTCAATTCCTCACCGAAGCCGTCTTGTTATCACTTATCGGAGGAATTGGAGGTATTATTATTTCAATAGTATTCGTATTATTAATAAATTCTTATTTCCCTGCGCAGATAAATATACTTTCAATTATTATTGCATTCGTTGTTTCAACCCTTATAGGGATTATTTTTGGTGTTGTACCTGCAAGAAAAGCGGCAAATATGTCACCTATTGAGGCCATCCGCTATGAATGATTGTAGGTATTGATGAATTTTTTAATATTTTTCTCAAAATTTTTATAAGAATATTTTTCAGCTTCCTTCCGAGCGTTTTTTGCCATGTTCATATAATCTTCATTTGAAAGTAATTCTAACTCCTTAATTTTCTCAATAAGATATCGCTTGTGTAATTTGTTATACAAATATCCGTTATACCCGTCTTTTACTGTCTCTTTAAGACCTCCTGATGCGTATGCTATAACTGGAACGCCATATCCCATTGCTTCTACAGGCGCGATTCCAAATTCTTCATCAACGCTTGCAAAAAGAAACGCTTTAGATCCTTGGTATAACGAACCAAACTTTTCATCGGATACACGCCCGAGAAATTCTATTGAATCTCCTGCAAGACTACGTAGATATTCTTCATCCCTTCCCACCCCAACGATTTTAAGTTTAATCTTAAGTTCGTTGGCTGTTTTGATAAGTACATCAATATTCTTTGTCTTAGATAATCGTGATAACGTGACATAATAATCTCGTTTTTCAAATTTCTGCATCTTAAAAACTTCATCTTTGGGTATATCTACAGGCGGGTATATAACTTCTGAATCGCGGCGATAGAATTTCTGAATACGCTTCTTTGTTTCATGTGAATTTGCGATAAAGTAATCTGGTCGTTGGCTCGATTGGAAATCCCAAATTCTTAAAAAATGATTAATAAAATGGGCATAAATTTTTACGGGGAAATATTTCTGCCACTCGACAGCGGTTTCATAATAGTATAAATATCTGGGCTGATGATGAAGATAGCATACATGAAGTGTTTGGTCTTTTGTGATGACACCTTTTGACATAAACCAACCTGAGGAAGAAATAACAACATCATAGTCAGTTAGATCAAACGACTCCCATATCCATGGAGTGAGGAATCGGAGCGGCGAATAGAGTTTTGAAAAAAAAGGAATTCGCGATGCCCATGATGAATTAATTTTCCAGTTCGCACTTTCGGGAACATGCTTTTTTAACATGTTATTGTTATAAGCAGCAGTATAAATATCAGAATCGGGGAAAATATGTTTTAAAGCAAAAAAGACGCGTTCGGCACCACCGAATTCAAGTAAATGATCATGAACTAAGGCCATCTTCATGCTATGTATTATATAATGTTCCTATGACCATCATTGAGGTAATGATTCTTGGACTTGTAGAAGGTGCTACTGAATTTCTTCCTATATCATCAACAGCTCACCTTATAATCACAAGCTCATTCCTCCGTTTACCCCAATCCGAATTTATTAGTTTTTTTGAAGTTTTTATTCAATCAGGAGCGATCTTGGCAGTAATATTTCTCTATTTTGACTATATTCGTAAACACCAAGATCTTATTCCTAAAGTTCTCATTTCTTTTGTTCCCACAGCAATTATTGGTTTTTTTATGCGGGAAATAATTAAAACTGTGTTTTTTCAGTCCATGACGATCATCGCAAGTTCGCTTTTTATTGTAGGTATTTTATTTATAGTTATTGAAATGTTAATTCAAAAGAAAAAGCTTACGTTAAAGAAATCTCTAACGGATTTATCATATCAGGACGCATTTTTTGCCGGACTTATCCAGTCATTTGCTATAATCCCAGGCGTATCAAGGGCTGGTGCGGTTATTGTGGGTATGATGTTTATGAAATATAAGCGATCAGAAGGGGCAGTCTATTCCTATCTACTGGCAGTGCCAACCATCATTGGTGCATCAATATTAGACTTGGTTAAAACCGACTATTCTCTACTCACAAACCAAAACATAATGATCGTCGGAACCGGATTTCTCGTGTCATTTTTCTCTGCTCTTATGTTTATCAAATGGTTTATTAAATATCTGCAGAGTAACAGTCTTACACTATTTGGACTTTATCGCATCATATTAGCTATAATAGTTTTTTCTGCCTTCATATAGAGCACCTGTAGTTCAATGGATAGAATGTAAGCGGCTTTCCACCGACGCTTTTTACAGCCTTTATAGTTTAACGGATAGAATGCAAGCTTCCGGAGCTTGAGATGTGGGTTCGAATCCCGCTAAAGGCACTGCTTTGACGGACATGCCGAAGCCTAAGATGCGGGCTACAGTCCTGAACGAAATGAAGGATTCTATTCCTGTCAGGTGCGCAGGATTCGTTGTATAATAAGAATATTTCTGAGGGCCTGTAACTCAGCGGTTTAGAGTGCCATCCTTATAAGATGGAAGTCCTTGGTTCGAATCCAAGCAGGCCCACAGCCGAGGTAGCCAAGGTGGTCACGGCGCGCGTCTGAAAAACGTGAGATCTCAGTTCGACTCTGAGCCTCGGCACTTTGATATAATAAATCGCACCGCGGGTGTAGTTGAGTGGTACAATGTCTCGTTGCCAACGAGAAGCCGGGGGTTCGATTCCCCTCACCCGCTCCGAATTTGCAATCGAGATGGGATGTTGAGATACTTTCATTATGAATCTTCTTCGGAAAGCAATCACTACTGAATTTTCACATTTTAAATCGCTCCCAGTCCATGCGCAAAAACTGATAGTCTCCTACTCGCTCTATAAAATTGCCTATCCTTTTCTAGCTATTTTCATTAATGCTTTTTTATATCGACAAACAGGAAGATTTTCAACTATAGCACTTTACAGCATTGGAACTTTTATCGGTTTACCTCTCGGTTTTTACATAAACGGTATTCTACTTAAAAAATTTACTGCTAATAAGTTGTTTCTCATGAGTTCTGTCGCACAGGGAATATCAATAATTCCGCTTATTTTTCTTCAAAAAACTACGACCCCATTTGTTTTCTTTTTTGGATTATTATTTGGAGTCTTTTTTGGTTTATGGTGGTCAAACAGACACTACTTTTCTCTCAATTCAATGCCTGATGAAAATCGAAATTATTTTGAAGGAGTATCCTCTTCAATATCAACGCTCATTAATATAATTATTCCAGCATTAATAGGCTGGTTTATTGTTGCCGGATCTTACTCACAAAGTTACACACCCGAACAAGCGTATAAAATTCTGATTATTATTGCGACGATCATTCTTTTCTTCGCGGGTTATCATATCAGGTCAGTAAAAATTGCTCGCGATCCAATACAACTTTTATTGAAAAACGTTACAGATAGATGGAAAAAAGTAAGAGCTATGGGTTTTTTTACCGGTCTGAAAAGTGGTGTATTTTTTTATGCACCAGCTCTTGTCGTGTTATCTTTAATTGGTGATGAAGGGGCTCTTGGATTTGTTCTCTCACTATCAGCAGTATTGGCTGCGCTGATTACTTATTCCATTGGACGAAAATCAACTACTCACCATAGACTACTAATCACAATCCTCGGATTTATTATCCTGACAAGTGGCTCGGTTATATTAAATATTAATTTTGCTCTTTGGGGAGCACTTATTTTTATGATCCTCGACACTATCGCTGATTCTATGGAACAATTGGCCTTTCTTCCAATAATGTATCAGTCAATTGAGAAAGACAATACGGATAATAAGGGGCATAATTATGCGCGCATTTGTGACCTTGAAGTTTTCTTGAACGCGGGAAGGGTTATGGGTGCTTTACTTTTTATCTACATTGCGTCACTGACCTCGCAGATGATATCACTCAAAGTTAATTTACTTATCGCAGCGATTTTTCAACTCATATCAATTGTGTTCCTTTACAAGCTTCTTAATCACCCAGAAAAAAAATAATCCCCTCGAATTTTCTGTGCTATACTAGTCCCATGTCTGTAAATGACCAACTTTTTTACGTCGGGCAAAAAGCCTTAATCAACAAAAACGGTGAAGTTCTTATCCTCTACGACTCCTTTATAAATCTCTACGACCTTCCTGGAGGTAAAATTCAAGAAGGAGAAACCGATTTCAAAAAAGCCTTTTTAAGAGAAATAGATGAAGAAACCAAACTCAAAGTGAGAGTTGAAAAACCCTTCACAACAACCTATTTTGAATATCCTAAAATAAAACACTATAATGCTGGAAAGAAAATTTTTAGCGTGGTATATGAATGTTTTTATCTCTCAGGGAATATTAAACTAGATAAAAGAGAACACGATGGATATGAATGGGTTGATCTAAATAGTTACAAAAAAACACTCAAAATAAAAACAAACATTTATAATGTTTTAGAAATGTATTTCAATTCACTTCATGGATAACAAAAAAGTTCTCACTTTGCTTAAAAAAATTCCTCGAGGAAAAATTACAACGTACAAAATGTTAGCTCAAGTCTCAGGGGTGAAAAATCCAAGACTGGTAGGACAAATTTTGCATGGAAATATAGATCCGCAAGCTTTTCCCTGCCATCGCGTGATCCGGTCTGATGGCAATATTGCCCATGGATACGCATTTGGTGGAAAAAATGCTCAGATTCAAAAACTCAGAAAGGAAGGAGTATTATTTATAGGAAATAAAGTTGACCTTTCTAAATCTTTGTGTATACTTACAGAATAATAATATGAAGAAAATTCTCTCCATTGGCCCTCTTTTCATCATGATCGCCGCTCTTCTCTGGAGCCTTGATGGAATAATCCGAACCAGTTTATTTTCATTGCCCCCCACAGTAATCGTCTTCTGGGAACACTTACTTGGTGCTCTTGTGTTAATTCCTTTCATTTTCATTAAGAGAAAAGAGATATCACAATTAACTCGAAAAGAATGGATTGCTTTAGGGATCATCAGTTTGTTCTCCGGTGTTCTTGGAACAGTAATGTACACCGCCGCTTTAGGAAAAGTTCAATATATTCAATTCTCAGTCGTAGTCCTACTTCAACAGCTACAGCCTATCTGGGCGATTTCGGCAGCAGCGATTATTCTAAAAGAAAAGCTTACTAAAAAATTCATATATTGGGCAGCACTTGGGATACTCTCAACATATCTTATTTCTTTTAAAGATCTCACTATAAATCTTGCATCCGGAAACCAAACACTTATTGCTGCATTACTGGCATTAGGAGCCGGTTTTGTCTGGGCAGTTTCCACATCGTTTTCTAAAATCGTTTTGCACAAAGTCTCTTATCAATTAACTACACTCCTTCGATTTCTTATCACCCCCCTCTTTGCAATTCTCTTTGTATTTGGTTTTGGAAATCAAGCTTCTCTGCTTGCTCTGGATCAAAGTCAGTGGATACGACTAATAATAATTGTTTTCTCTACAGGAATGGTGGCTTTACTCATATATTATTACGGCCTTAGAAAAACTCCTGCACGCGTAAGTTCTATTGCGGAATTAACATGGCCAGCATCAGCGATTTTTATCGACTACTTTTATTTCCATAACTCTTTATCGCCCACACAGATAGTGGGAGTAGCTATCTTAGCAGTTTCTATCTACAAAGTCTCCCAATTCAAAAAATGAGAGGGACTGTACTACAAGGCGAACAAAGCGGGCGAACTATTGGCTTCCCGACAGTTAATCTCGATCCGTCTGTTATTCCTCAAGGCACCCAAGAAGGAATTTATGCTGTACGATTAGAGATTTATAACCAACAATATAAAGGTGTTCTTTACTTTGGACCACGGTTAGTTAAGGACGAAACTAATAATGTTCTTGAAATATACATTCTCGATTTCAATAGCACTATTTATGGAGAAGAAATTGAATTCTCTCTCGCTGGATACGTCCGAGGTATAAAGAACTTTGGCTCAATGGAAGAACTTAAAGAAGAAATTCAACGAGATGTTGAGGCAGCAAAAAAAATATTATCTGATAATTAACTGACTTCTCTCAGGACCAACTCCAATATATTTAACAGGAAGTCCCGTTTCTTTTTCAATAAATTTCACATAATTTTTTGCTTGTTTTGGAAGATTATTAAAGGATTTTATACCTGTTATATCATCGTTCCATCCTTCCATTTCATGATAGATTGATTGTACGCGTTCAAGATCATAGACAAACACTGGAAAATCCTTAATGACTTTACCCTTAAGCTTATAACCTACTGCAACTTTTAGAGTAGTTAATCCTGTGAGAATATCAAGTTTTGTTAGAGCAATGCCACTAAGGCCACTTATGCGCTTGGCATAACGAATTATGGTGAGATCCAACCAGCCACAACGTCTTGGCCGACCAGTTGTAGTGCCAAATTCATGGCCTTTTTCTGCGAGATGTTTTCCGACTTTATCATGTAGTTCTGTTGGGAAAGGACCTTCGCCAACCCTAGTTGTATATGCTTTAACAACACCTACAGTTTTAATATTTTGTGGAGCAAAACCGGTACCTATGTAAATCCCACCAAGTGTTGGATGAGAGCTGGTAACAAAAGGGTAAGTGCCAAAATAGATATCAAGAAGTGTTGCTTGTGCGCCTTCAAAAAGAATATTCCGATTCTTTTGTTTCTCATCCAAAAGAACTCCAACGTCACCAAGTGAAACTCTCGGACGCTTAAGAATTGCTTTAATAGTTGTTGAATAATCTTTATATATTGTCTGTGCGTTGAGCTTCTTTGCTAAGTCAGCATAATATCCTATGGTACTTTGTATCTGTTTCTTAATATTCCTGTTATACACAAAGTCACCAATCCGAATTCCTCTTCTCCCTATGGCATCTTCATAGCATGGACCAATACCACGACCTGTTGTTCCTATCTTCCCTCCAGTTAAAGAATCTCTCAAAATGTGCCAAGGCATGATAAGATGGGCTTTTGGATCTATAATCAATCGCGCGGTATTATTTCCCACGCGTTTATCAAGACTTTGTAATTCCTCTAGGAAAACTTTTGGATTTAAAATCACCCCACAACCAATACAACAAATTTTATTTTTATGAAGAATGCCTGTTGGTATATGATGAAGAGGAAACTTCTGATCTCCCAACACAACGGTGTGTCCGGCATTATTACCACCTTGATAGCGGACAATATAATCAAATTTTTCAGAAAGGTAGTCAACTATTTTTCCTTTTCCCTCATCTCCCCATTGTGTACCGATAATTGCGAAATTCATGTTTAGAATTTGAGATTTGATATTTGAGATTGGAGAATGCTTTGTTGAGTGTCATTCCGAACTTGATTCGGAATCTCGAGCTTCAAAATTAAACCTGCCCCGATAAATATCAGGGTTCAGGATGACATTCCTAAATCTCTATTCTCATACAACTTTACCGCTCTATCAAATGCTTTTCTTTCTGATGGATATGTTAATAATTTTCGGATTTCTTCTTCAGTTATAAACTTGGCATCCTGCATCTCCCAATCATGATCTTTCGGATCTCCTGAGAGATATTCCATTAAAAAATAGTGGACTGTTTTTTTTATTCTCTCACTTTTAAACGTATATATATAATCAAAAACTCCAGGTATTTTTTGTACAATGCCAGCTTTCACTCCACCTTCTTCTTCTACCTCTCTTAACGCAGCTTCTTCGTATGATTCTCCTTCTTGAGTATCTCCGACTAGTCCCTTTGGGAAAACCCAACCCTTATGTTGGGAATGCTGACAAATCAGCCACCGGACTGATTTGAGAATTTGAACCGCCGGCTGGCGGTGAGATTGGAGAATTCTATAGACGATTCCTCCTGCCGCTGTTTCATGTTTCATCATTATCTTGCTTATTATATACCACTCTGCTTTGCTTCGCCAAGGGCCCATTGGTATATGCCTACCGTAGCCCCGATTTAATCGGGGCGAAGGGGTATAACAAACTCCTTGAAAAGTGAACAAACGTTTACTAGAATGATTAAGTTATGACTACTGACTGGTCACGCGCTCTTATGCATATTGACGGTGATGCATTTTTTGCTTCGGTCTATCAAGCAATACATCCTTCTACCAAGGGAAAACCTTTAGTTATTGGGAGAGAACGAGGTATCGCAACAGCTATTTCATATGAAGCAAAGGCATACGGAGTAAAACGTGGCATGCTGATGCACGAAATCAAAAAGCTCTGTCCGCAATGTATTATTGCATCTTCAGATTATCGATTATACGAAATGTTTTCCCAAAAAATGATGGACATTATTCGCTCCTACACACCTTACGTTGAAAGATATTCCATTGATGAAGCATTCGCAGATATTACTGATCTTAAAAATACTATGTGTATGGATTACAGTTCGATTGGAAAACATATAAAAAAAACAATTGAAATATCTCTGGGAATCTCCGTATCTGTAGGAATTGCTCCAACGAAATCGCTGGCAAAAATAGGTTCGTCCTATCAAAAACCCTCGGGATGCATCACAATAAATGACATAAATAAAGATATCTTTCTTAAGAATACTAAAATAGAGAATGTTTGGGGCATCGGATGGAGAACAGCTCCGAAGATGAAAACTCTTGGATTAGAAAGTGCATATGATTTTGTACACGAACAGGAAAAAATCATTACAAAACTATTTAATAAGCCGATTGTAGAAATATGGCACGAGCTTCAAGGTAATCAGATATATCAACTCAATACTGCAAAAAAAATCACATATCAATCTATATCTAAAACACATACAGTCACTCCTGCAACGATGGATAAAAATATCCTCTTTGTACGCCTCATGGAATACATAGAAGATGCTTTTACAAAAGCTCGAAGATATGATTATCAAGTTGGGCGCATGTCAATATTTCTTAAAACACAACAATTTAGATATTATGCAACGGAAATCAGATTACCTGAAAAGACTCAGTATCCGTTTCTAATACGAAAGGACGTTAGAAAAGGATTCGATAAAATATATCATCAACATACTCTGTATAGAGCTTCGGGATGCACGTTGTACGATTTAGAAAAAACAACAGAATCTCAACCTATGTTGTTTCACGCAACTGCAGATATCGAGGAGAAGTTAAAGCATCTATATCCACTTTTTGAAGAAAATAAGATTAAGTTTGGGATAAGTTTATTCGATAAGCGTAGAGATATGAGGCGCAAAAAATTTCTTTTCCCAACAATAAAGTTAGATTCTTGACATTTTTCCAAATTTAACATAGTATTTTTATATGTCAGCATTTGCGTATCCTTTTTTGCTGAAAATTTTCCTCTCAATTGTATTTGCAACTGGATTTCTTGCAGTAGTTTATGCGATTTTATCCTCAAAATCGGTTGGTGGAAAATTAGGTCAAGGATTAAAAAAAGTTGCTGCTGGAGCAATATTTCACATATTGCTCCTTATTATACTTTTGATAATTGAGCTTAAACAATCTACTGTAATTCCTGTAGAAGACCTCCGAATCTTTTTTATAGGCACAAATATTTTTGGATCAGTTCTGCTTATACTTGGATTCATCCAGATATATAGGATTGGAAAAGAACTTAAACTATTTTATTGAGGAATCGAATACGTGTCTCCATCTCTTGATATTAATCCCTCACGTTGAAGATCCTTTAGGTTATTTTGTAATTTTGACGGATGAACGTCGCAAAGCACAATAAGATCATCTTTTGTTAATTTAACCTTTTGTAACAGGTTCTTTAAAATTCTTCCCCTAAGTTGTCTATTAGAGCCATGGAATGCTTTTTGTTGTATATGATGTTTGCTTCTACGAGAGGGATTACTGAATTTCTTTTTTATATATGACCCATAATCCATGAGCGCCCAATACCATGTACGAGGATTGTCTTTATCTAAGGTTATCTCAATAAGCGACATAAGTTCTTTGTCGTGTACATTATCTTTATTTTTATAAAAGTCATGCAAAAGAGCAGATCGTATATTAGTTTCAATAAATACTACTGGTTTATTATATGCAAAAGCAATAATAGAGCCTGCAGTATGAGGACCAATTCCAGGAAGCATTTGTAGTGTCGCTTGATCAGCAGGTAGTTTACCTTGATATTTATTTACGATAATTTTTGCAGATCTATGTAACCATACTGCTCGTCTGTTGTAACCAAGACCACTCCAAAGTGATAAAATATCCCGCAGAGGTGCTGCAGCAAGGCTTTTAAACGAAGGAAAAACATGTAAAAAAACTTTGTATTTACTTATTACTCTTTCAACCTGCGTCTGTTGGAGCATAACCTCTGAGATGAATATACTGTAAGGTGATAAAATCTCCCTCCATGGCATTTTCCGTCTATGAAGGGAATAATAATCATATACTTTCTTCTGAAATTGAACTAATCGATGGCCTGAAAATGTCATGAGATACAATTAATTAATTGACTGCAGTAAATTATGTGGATCTTGTTTTATTATAATGCTCAAGCTCTTTAAACAATAAGTTGTATTCTGGTACGATATTGAATGTTTGGATTATTTGAAGCGCCTTCTGAGAAAGATTTTCGACCCGCTCATGTATTTCATCTCGAATATGATATTTGATAATCACATCTTGTAGTTCTTTAATATTTTGCTGTGTAATTTTCTGATTACCAAAACATGAATCAAGAAATCTACTTTCCTCGTTGGTGGCTTTTTTATAAAGCAAACAACGGATAAGGGTTTTTTTATTCTCCCTGATGTCTGAACCCACGGGTTTTCCTATTTTTTCCTCATCTTCAAAAATCGCCATCTCGTCATCTTTAATCTGAAAAATAGTACCAAGATATCTTCCCATCTTGTTCAATTGGGCGATTTCGCGATCGTTAGCTCCGGCCAATAGAGCTCCGATAATAAACGGAAGGGCAAACGTATATCCGCCTGTTTTATATTCATACATTGTTAAAATTTGATCCTCGGATGGTTCACTGTGCGTTTGTCCAAATACGTAATCCATAAATTGTCCTAAGGCTACATTTTGCATTTCACGGGCAGCAAGAGTAACTATGTTGTTGGAGATTTTTGTTACCCCTGAACTTAGAGATAACAATTCGTAACTCATCAAGATCGTTAAATCGCCAGAAACTATACCCATAGACTGACCATAAAATTCTGGATTTCGAACTTTTTGTATTTTCCCTTCTTCTATGTATTGTGCAAAAATAGTATCCCTACCTCTTCGTAACAGATCTCTATCCATAATATCATCATGGATAAGAAATGAAGCTTGGGCCATTTCCATAGCAGCAGCGGCATTAAGGACATTCTCATTTACTTTTCCACCGTAAGCTTCAAACGCCAGAATTACGAAGATACCTCTGAGCATTTTGCCTCTTATAGTAAAATCCGAAAGTCGATAATAATGATCAGTAACATTATCGGGTGAATTTTTTCTTCTTTCTTCAAGAAAAGTTGTAAGATGCTTGCTAATTATTTCCTTATGTTTGTCAAAATAATCAGTTAATTTCATTTAAACATTATACTACCTCCCACCTCGGGAGTGGGATTTGAGGTTGGAATCATCGAGCGCATAAGTTAAAATATAGTGATTGGAGAGGTCGCATAGCGGACTAGTGCGCCGGTCTTGAAAACCGGTGAGGTGCATAGCCTCCGTGGGTTCGAATCCCACCCTCTCCGCAGAAGCGTCCACAAACTGGCACCTAGCAGTCAGAAATAGGTTGGCAGGACAATCCCGTGTTTTTTGGTCATATCGACTCCTCTTTTTCCGTTAAGATTTCTGAATTTGCCTTTGCAGTCGGTCCACTTCGTATATCT
>MFZX01000025.1 GCA_001788095.1 Candidatus Roizmanbacteria bacterium RIFCSPHIGHO2_12_FULL_37_23 | reverse complement strand
TACCGTAAGATCTATACCAGTCTCAGGCAGATCTTGAGGAGCAAGAGGGGTTGGGGTAGGTGAGGTGGCATCGATTTGTTCTTGAGCTGAGACGACATTTCGTGAAATGAGAAATAAAACGAGTAGAAAGAACAACGCTTTCTTCATAGTGCTTATTTAAACATACTACAAGGCAAGATTCAAGTGTAAGTTACATAGAGAGATTTAGAAGTTTCCTGCACCGATAACCGTAAGTGTGTCAGTGTAATCGTCCGCTGCTTCGTTTAATGCTGATACAGCAGAAAGGACTGTAAAGGTAATACCATCGTCTGTCCCAGGACCAGTAGATATTGCAATCTCTTCATATGATGTGCTGAATGTTCCTCCGGTATCTGCATCACCGTCATATTCTGCATCGACTGAAGGCGTACCGCTTCCTGTCCCATTCGTTACTTGAATATCAAGTTGATAAAATTCTGTTCCAGCAGCATAATCAGTTGGAGCATCATTTACTGTTCCTTGTGTATTAATTTGATCACTGGTAGAAGCAGAATTCAAATACGTATTTGCACTTAATGCCCACGCAACCCACCCATTACCTGCATTAGTATCAATATCAATGGTTATAGCTCCCGTATCTGCTGCTGATGCGCTTTGGTCTCCGAGTGCGATAGTATTTGCTGATAATGCGAAGTTAAATGATGGTGTGACACTTGCTGTGACGGTTATTTGATCAGCAGCAGCTGTAACAATATCAACAGCTGTTGCTTTTAAATCAATCGCTGCATCTGCAGCTGTACGTGTTGTCATCTGGATTTCGACTGTTCCTCCAGAACTCGGATTCGTTACTCCTCCAGTTATAAAAAAACCATATAAACTTCCTACCGTTAGGTCTCCAATATCAAACGTGACATCATCACCCGATGATGCGAGTGCTGTTGCGCCGAGTCCCGTCATTGCAGTTAAAGTTTCTCCTTGATATGTGGTGGGTATACCAGATGTTATGGATGTAATATTTGCAGCCGTGGCATCAACCGTAAATGTACTTCCTGAGGGATCGAATTCAACAAAAAGATCGTCTTCTGTTCCAGTGCTTGTCGGTTTCAGAACTACAAGGATCGGATCAGATGCACTTGCCACCGAACTTAATGCCATTCTGTCAAGTCGCACCGATGCTTCTGTAAGATCACCAACAGCAAATGCTTGGTTAAGAGAAAAATTAAAAAAATAGCTCATGAGATACACGAGCGTTATGAAAAATACTGCTCTTCTCTTGCGACTGATTCTAAAGAAATACATATAAGGCTATGTTCTCAGTATCAGACAATATTTCTTGTTTGTCAAGTGGTATTATTAGAGATTTTTTATACTATAATGCACTCATGCGTATTTCTGTTTCAATTGGCATTATGGCACATAATGAAGAGCATAATATTGGGTTGCTTCTCGATGGTCTTAGTGCTCAAAAGCTCAAAAATGTTTCAGTAAAAGAAATTATTGTTATTTCAAGCGGTTCTACAGATGAAACTAATGCGATTGTTCAAGATTGTTGCGTAAAAAATCCAAAACTAAAACTTATAGTAGAACCTAAAAGAAGTGGGAAATCACACGCAGTGAATATTTTTTTAAAGAAAGCAGCGTGTGACGTGGTTGTTCTTCTCAATGCCGATCTCAATTTAACAAAAAATGTTTTAGAAAAACTTGTGAGCCCTTTAACTCAAAAGACTATTGGAATGACTGGATGTCATCCTGTTCCAGTGAATGATGCAAGCATGTTTATGGGTTTTGCAGGGCATTTGCTGTGGGATCTTCACCACCAAATATCACTACGAGAACCAAAAATGGGCGAGATGATTGCCTTTAAAAAAATTTTCAAAAAAATTCCTGAACTTTCTGCAGTAGACGAAGCTAATATAGAACCACTTATTCGAGGACAAGGATATAAAGCAGTCTATGTTTCAGACGCAGTGGTACATAATAAAAGTCCAGAGACTATAAGAGAGTTTATTGCACGAAGAAGGCATATTTATGCTGGGCACCTTGCAACGAGGTATGAATATAGTTACGAAGTCTCAACGTTGAGTAATATAAAGATGCTTGTTTTAGTACTTAAAAATATTCAGTTTTCAACCGCATATCTTTTTTGGACACCGTGTGTTATTATGTTGGAACTATATAGCCGGTTTCTCGGGTATTTAGATTACGTTTTTAAACTCAAAAATCATACGGTATGGGAGCGAACACCAAGCACAAAAAAACTAAGATAAAATCAGTGCTTGTAACTGGTGGAACAGGTTTTATCGGAAGCCATGTCGTAGATTCTCTCAGAGATAAGAATATTGATGTATATATACTTGCCAGAACAAAAGAAAACTTTTGGCGCAGTGACGTTCATTTTATCTGGGGTGATATTCGTGACAGATCACTCGTTTTAGAACTATTATCCAAAGTTGATGGTGTTATACACCTTGCTGGAAGGCTTGGAACTGCAGAGACTATTAATAATCCTATTCCTTCTGTAGAAGTAAACATACTTGGATCTCTCAATGTACTTGATGGACTTAGGGAAAATAATATTCCGGCCGTGTATATTGCCGTTGGAAATTATTGGATGAATAATAGTTATTCTATTACCAAAACTACAGCCGAGAGATTTGCTCTTATGTACAACAAGGAGCATAATACTCAAATTACAGTTATCAGAGCTCTTAATGCATTTGGTGAGCGACAAAAACATCATCCTGTTAAGAAAATTATCCCAACATTTATACTTCAGGCACTTAAGAATGAACCGATTTCTATTTATGGAAATGGTAAGCAAAAGATGGATATGATTTATGTAAAAGATCTTGTTCGTATAATTTGTGATGTTTTATTAAAGAAACATAATGTTCATAATTCAGTTATTGAAGCAGGAACAGGAAAAGGTTTGACTGTTAATACTATTGCCAAAGAGGTGATTCAGACAACTCATTCCAAAAGCATAATACAACACGTTTCAATGAGACCAGGTGAACCTAAAAATGCAGTTGTCGTTGCAGATATAAAAACTTTGCGACAGCTTTATCCTAGGGGTATACGATTTACACCATTTAAGGAAGGATTACGAGAGACGGTTGCTTGGTATAAAAAAAATCAGTAATACGCATATGCGACTTCTTATCACCGGACACCAAGGGTTTATAGGAACTCATTTGTTCAAAAAAATTAAACAGGACCATTCCGATATTGAATTGATAGGGATAGATAAAAAAAGCGGTTTTGATATCACGGATTATGAGAAACTCATGACTTTACAGCATATTGATCTCATCGTACATCTTGCTGCGACATGTTCATCTGCAAAAAGTATCACAGATACCAAAAGTGATTTTACCGATAACGTTATTGGATCATTTAATATATGTGAATGTGCTAGAAAACATAAAGCGGGCATCGTGTATGTCTCTTCTTGCAAAGTTCAGCCAAATGAGAAAGGCAGTAGAGCTCCGTATGGTTTATCAAAATACGTTGGAGAGCTTTATATAGAAGAATATTCAAAAGACTTCGGCATAGAATATGTTATTAACAGATTCGGGACTGTGTATGGCCCCGGTCAGGATGTTTCTCCGGAATCAGGATGGCTCACATGGTTTATACAGGCGAGCAAAAGTGGCAAAAAAATCACGATAAACGGAGACGGAAAACAGTCGCGGGACGTGTTGTTTATTGATAACTGCGTGAGACTCCTCGAGGACCAGATAGTGAATTTTGATCTTTATAAAGGTGAGGTTTATGATGTTGGAGGCGGACCGGAAAACGAAGTTACCCTTTTGCAGGTACTGGGTCATCTTGACTACGACAACTACGATTTTGGTCCGGAAAGAATCGGAGATGTAAAACATTTTGTTTCAGATAATAAAAAAATAACGTCTGTAAATGGCTGGAAACCAAAAATCGGATGGAAAAAAGGGATAGAAATAACAAAAATTAACAATTAAAATTAACCTCTCCCTATGTCTCAAGTAGGTGTCGTTGTGCTTACACATAACGGACAGGATTACATAGAAGCATGTCTTGCATCGGTCTTGAAAAATACCCACAAGAATTTCAAGGTTGTAGTAGTAGACAATAATTCAAGCGATAATACGAGATCGATCATCAGAAATAAATTTCCTAACGTTATGTTAATTCGTAATAAATCAAATAAAGGCTTTGCAACAGCAAGCAATAGAGGAACGCGATTATGTTTTGAGAAATGGAATTGCGATTATGTCATGCTCCTTAATGATGATACTGTTGTTGAAAAAAATCTTATTTCTTCACTCGTAAAACCTTTTACACAATATGATGATATTGGATTTACAGGTCCAATTATGACCTATTATGATGAGCCGGGTAGAATCTGGTTTGGAGGGGGATACTTCAATAAAATTTTCTGCTATACACGACACAGATTTATGAATTCATTACTTAAAGATACTAACGCGCATAATGGTTACACTGATTTTATTACTGCATGTTGTGTAATGATTTCTAAAAAAATTATTAAAGATGTTGGGTATATGGAAGAAAAGGGATACTGGCATTATTTTGTAGACCTCTTTTATTGTATTGAAGCAGAAAAATATGGTCACCGTTCTTATCTCGTTGCAAAGCCACTTGTTCGACATAGAGTTTCTACAACACTTGGAAAAGGAGGAACAAACATAATGAATCCAACACGTGCATATTTTTTTGCCAGAAATCCATTTTTATATATTAACCATCATGTCACTGGTCCGAGAAAAATGACAAATATTGCAGGTCAATTCACCATCCGACTACCTTTTTATATGACTCATATACTTAAGAGAAGAGATTTTCAAAGTGCTAGAGCATATATAAAAGGATTTATCGAGGGCTTTCGTCTTGTAGTTTAAAGTATTTTTTGAGCATGACTGTTGGCTCAACTCCTTTAGATCGCAATTCCTCAATTTGTGCAAGTCTTTCGCGTGCTATTTTATTTTTTGAATCAAGAACCAGAATATCTTTGTATTCGATTTCAGCATTCCTCAGTGCATTGATTCTTAAGTATACGTCAGCCAATGTGAGTCTGTATTGAATATTTTTAGGATCAAGCAGTTTAGCTTGATTTACAGCATAGATCGTTCGTTCAAAGTCATTTTTTTCTAAGTATTTTCCTGCTACCTCAGCGTATTTTTCAGCAGGAACAATCTTGCCAAAAGGACATAATGAATTGTCAATTTTTTTTGGAATTTGTTTTTGCATGATTTGAGCGTTTTTATACGAAGGATAATACATTTGTGCTGATGCGAATTCTTGCTGAGCTTGTGTGAAGCATCGCTGATTAAGATAAACAACTCCTGAAAACAGGTTTCTCAGTGCAAAAAATCCTCGATATGATTTTCCAAAAATATCTTTTTCTGCAGCGGTATATGAATCCACTTTTTTTGTGAAGTTTTTACATGCTTCTGATTGCTTAAGTAATAAAGGTTTTTTAGTGATTTGAGAAATCCCGCAGCCACGTGGATTAAGAAAGAAAGGATTCCCAGTAAGACTATGCACATCAAGTAATGTTGCTTCTGG
Organism: Candidatus Roizmanbacteria bacterium RIFCSPHIGHO2_12_FULL_37_23; assembly: GCA_001788095.1. GTDB lineage: Bacteria > Patescibacteriota > Microgenomatia > UBA1406 > HO2-37-13b > 2-12-FULL-37-7b. Next base: position 20,979 of record MFZX01000025.1, on the reverse strand, counting down.
ACTGAAGCCAAGAACATAGATTGGCCTTTTTTCAATATTCAAACTCACAACATCCTTAAACATATAGAGTGGATTGTCTTCTTGCGTCAGGAATAGGCCTTTGTTTTTTGACAGCAAGTTTTTCCTTGTTCTTATTGTGAAATCTCCAGGAACAATAAATACATCCGGTCGAACACCTTCTACTTCCTGAAGATAGAGAGTGCCAAAACATGCTTGATCGCCAAAACAGATGTACAGAGCATTAGGCTCAAGAGATTCAAGAACCATTTTTGCAAAGTCATGATAATACGTAAAAGCATTTTTTTTAATGTCTTGATAATGAATGAAACCAGTTATAAGTGGAATAGAAAAAAGTAATGCAACGATTCCTACAGCAAAATTTTTGTTCACACGCTTCCCAAAAATATAAAGCGCATACACTCCAAAGGAGATGAATAGAGAATAAAACATGAGAGAACCTATGAGAAATCGTTGGTGTACACTAACAAAACCAAAATATGTCGCATCATATATTTGCTCAGGTGGAACTGGAACATACATGGCGAAGAAAAGTCCACCTCCAACAATACCCAATAATATTAAGATAAAGATTTTATATTGTTTGCGAATAATCAGACTAATAGCACCGATAATGCCGAGAAAAAATGATGCTATTCCGAAATTCGAAAAAAGATATTGAACAAATGGAATGATTCCCTTTAATGATGCAAAAATGTCAAATTGCGTATTTATATATGCGGTTCCACCGAGTTGACGTTCTGCGTATACTTTTCGGGAGACTAAGCGGAAAAGACCTTTTACATTATCAGCATGTTCCCAATTAATAGTAGGATTACGATAGGCTGCAAATGGTACATACACATAAGGAAGCGCAAATCCTATGAGAAACGAAATAATACTTATGGTAATAAATTTCTTATCCAAAAAAATCTTTACGTCATGTATGAGAACCCATACAGCATACACAGGGAACATAAGCAGGATAATCTGATGATGTGAGAGAGCCAGTCCTGCAATAAATGCTGAAATAAAAAGAATCTTTTGGGCTTTCTCCTTTTGATCTCTAAACACGTGTGACCATAAAACAACCAGAAAGAGAATAAATGCAACAAATAACGAATGTAAAGCGAATACTTCGGTTATGATAGCTTTAAGCCAGAAAGAGAAGGCAACTGCAAGTGATAGTACTCCAATGGTGCTTGATATGATGATGATGTTTTGATCTTTGTTATGTGATGCATGTCTTTTTAAAAGTATGATTCCGGTTAAAAAGATACACAAGATAGTAAGAGCATGGAAAATCGAGCTCAAAAAATTGATTCTTCCTGCAAATGAGAAAAAAAAGAGCGGTAAACGGGAAATAAGAATAGCTAAAAGTGTATAGAGCGGATATCCTGGAGGGTGAGGTACTCCAATAACTTTAGCTACGGTAAGAAACTCATCGCTGTCAGCGAACCCAGGATTACTGTTGGGGACTGTTATGGCATATATGAGTAGAGTAAAAATAAAAAGAGCGAGAGAGAGAAGAACTGTTCTTCGTGAGAGACCAAACATGGATAATAGTATAGCAGGTAAATTTCTGTGCTATCATGAATGTATGATACGAAAAATAGCTGCAGCTATTTTAATGGGCATATGTGCAATTTTTATAGTTCATGCTGTACAGGCTGGTGATTTTGGTGCTGCTTCAGTACGGCTCAATAGAATGAAAGCATCACAAACCGATGTCCAAATTCTCATTGTTATAGAACCTTCAAGTGATACTACTGCTCAAACAGAAAGTACTTTTAGAGTATTATTTCCAACTGGTTTCAGCGTAGACTCAACCGCTTCGAATATAACAACATCAACATCTGGTTTGCCTTCGACATACCAAGGAAATACTCTTACAGCGATGCCTGGACTGTCTTCAACTGCGTCATCTGTCTCTGGCCAACAGGTAGATTTTAATATAAGCAATCTAAACGATGGAAATTATTATGCATTTTATGTAACAGCAGGAATAGATAACCCATCGTCTGCACGAACCTATCGATTTAATCTTTCAACTCGTACCGCTTCTAGTGAAATAGATAGTAAAAATGCATGGGTTGATGTAGTGAGTAACGATCAGGTAAGTGTTGCAGCAACAGTCCCAGCAAAATCAACGGACGGAGAACTTTCTATCAGTGGTTCAGAAACAGCAGGAACAACGTTAAGTGCGAGTACAACAGTTACTTTTACCATAAGCTATAGATCTTTACTATCATCGTCACAACCTTTCGAAATTGTAGCATCGTGGGAACAAGGGCTCGTTGAAGGCTCGTCTTCCAATTATATTGATGTGTTCGACTATGTCGTTGGTTCTGCTGAGACGACTGATGATGGAACAGCCCCAGTCGTAGATTTAGAGAACAAGACAATTACCTGGAGTATTTCAAGCCTTGCTCCGTCAGCCTCAAGCCATACGGTAACATTTCAATTGGAAGTCAAAGATAGTCTTTCAACAAGTTCCAAGATGAGCGTTGACATAAACGTTGATGGAACAATTATGAGTACGACTCTCCCACAAGACACAGTTTCATACTATGTTCAACAAGCTCCAACTGCGACTAATACTCCTACTCCTGGTCCCGGACCAAGCGCGACGCCAGGCCCACATCCATCAGCTACACCTACGCCTACAGTTCAAGCAATACCATTTAGATTTAAAACAGTGGAATTGATTGATATTTCTGATACATTTGTAAATGTTCTTATCACAGCAACAAAACCTTCATCATTATCTCTATCATATGGATTATCCCCAAAAAATCTTACAGATCGTATAAGCGATAAGCAATTTTTGGAAAGACGAACGCTGGAAATTTCTCCTTTAACACCGGGCACACGATATTATTTTCAAGTTTTACTCACTGATGATCAAGGAACAACCATAAAATCTGATGTTTTTACTTTTAAGACGGCGCTTGAAGGTGAATTGGTAAAAATTATCGAATCGACAATTCTTTGGAGACAACTACCGCTGGCAGTTATCAACCAAGGTATTGAATCTACAAAAAAGATTTTTATACCTCAAAAAAAAGCTATAATTCTCAACTTCCAGTTTGATGAACCAGAAAAGATCATATCAGCTTTTATCAAATTCGAAAACGCACGAGTTTTAGGTATTAACAACATTGCACCGCAGGTAAATGTTGTAGAGACACGATTGTCTGAAACGCTTAAAGGTATATTTACTGGGGAGATTTTAACTCCTGAAGTTGCTGGAGAATACAGTTTTATTCTCAAAGTTCATGATACATCTGGTGCATTACGTTCTCAGAAACTTGATTACCAATTGTTTGTTGTCGAACCTTTTAAGGTTTTTGATATTAAAACAAAAAAACCAATTGAAAACGCTCGCTTGAAACTATTTCATTATGAGGAAAGACTTCAAGATTATGTACCAACCGAAGAGAGTCTAGCCTATTATCAGCACACTGATGAACAAGGAGTTTTTGATCTTGTTTTACCTGTTGGTCAATATATTTTTGAGATTACAGCAATCGGGTATGAACCGATTTCAGAAAAAATAGAAATTTCTGAAGCTCATCCACAGTATAAAATTTTTTATCTTGAATCGGACGGTTCTTTCTTAAGTCTTTTTTCGTATCTCAAGAGTGCTACAACAGATGTTACGAAATTTTTACAAAGAGGAATTAAAAGTTTCTTTTTATCACAAAGATCTATGCATACCATGATGGCTTTTCTTGTTATTATAACGATTTTCCTAGGTGGTATTTCTTTTTTCGTGCATATTGATGAAACACAAATCTCGCGATTACTTGGTACTTCCAGAGACCAAACACGATTTCTGGGTTTTTCAAAGTGGTTCTTTGAGACATCAATAATGTTTTTCGGTGATTCGATAGTTGTCATATCAATAGTATTAGGAGTGCTTTATGCAAAATTCTTGGGTTTATATGAGACATTTCCGTTTATCATGGTATCCATGGCCCTCTGGGTTGTGTGGATAGTGTATGTTCGCGAACTATGGCGTGTTCACATAGATGAAAAGTAAGATATAAAAGGTATGATAATACTGAATTTTATACTTGGTTTATCGATCGGCTCATTTCTTAATGTATTGATTGACCGTCTACCTAAAGGTCAGCAGATTACTGGAAGATCATATTGTGACCATTGTAAAAAAACATTGCGAGCAACAGATTTGATTCCTGTTGTAGCGTATGTTTTTTTGGGAGGTAGATCATCTTGTTGCGGAAAATCTCTTTCTCTGTTTTATCCATTCGTGGAATTACTAACGGGAGTAAGTTTCATTATTGCAGATTTCTACCTGGACCCACAGGGTGGATCCTTGCTTGCATCCCTGGGGTGGACTCCTGAATACTTTTTCCTTATTGGTATCTTATGTTCTCTTATCGTCATTTTTTTCTCAGATCTCAAGTATCATATTATTCCCGATGAAGCGACCATGGCTTTATTTATATTCTCGACCTTCACAATTGCACCAATTATTAATAAAACAGATCATCTTATTGGTTCTTTAGTATTGATTTTTGGTATGTATGGTTTATATTTTGCAACTAAAGGTAAGGGACTTGGGTTTGGTGATGTAAAGCTTGCTCCTGTTATCGGTTGGCTACTTGGCTTAGTGTCAGGATTTATAGCACTTTACATTGCCTTTATTATTGGGGGAATAGTAAGCGGTTTTCTTCTTCTATTTCGTCGTAGAAAACTTAAAAGCAGGATCGCATTTGGGCCATTTCTAGTCATAGGGATACTCGTGATGCTTTTTTTTGAACCAGAAATTTTAGCGTATGTTTCAAGACTTTTTTATTAAAATGAGTCTTGCAAATTGAAATATAAATAACTATCATGTATGAGTACCGTATAACGTATCCGACCTAATACCTAATACGTAATAAGTAATACCAATATATGATCGAACAAACACTAGTTGTTATAAAGCATGATGGACTTGCTCGGGGACTCGTTGGAGATATCGTTAGTAGATTTGAACGAGTTGGTCTCAAACTCGTTGCTACCCGTTTAGTAAAAGTAGAATCTGATCTTGCTGAGAAACATTATCCTTTAGAGAGAAGAGAATTTATTGAGGGGATGGGTAAAAAAACCATCGAAAATTATCAAGCGCTTGGAAAGGATGTTAAAAAAGAAATGGGCACAGAAGATCCTCACGAGATCGGAAAGGAGATACGAAAGTGGCTTATCGACTACATACAATCCGGTCCAGTGTTTGCGATGGTTTGGGAAGGTCCACACGCCGTTGAGCTCGTTCGTAAAATTTGTGGGCATACATTACCACTCCTGTCTCCTGTTGGTACGATTAGAGGAGATTTAGCACATGATTCCTCATATCTGGCAAATACAGGTAAAAGAGCAATAAAGAATCTCGTACATGCTTCGGGATCTGTGGATGAAGCAGAATATGAGATTCCTTTGTGGTTTAATATTGATGACATTTATTCGTACGAGAGAGTAGAAGAAAAAGTGATGAGATAAAAATTTATATTAAAAATCATTCGCGAGTGAACTCGCATTCCTCGTTTTACTCGGAACCAGTCACTCCTCGCTCATCCTCGCATTGCGAGGTTTCACTCGTCGTTTCTTTGCTCAAACATCCACTCACTCAGATTTTTAACATGAACTTTTTAAGTAAAAGGGATGAAGACTGTTGAAAGAGAGTGGATTTTAAACTATGCTTAAAGTATGCAATCATTGCTTTGGAAAATTGGTGGCGAAGCGGGATTTGGCATCATGACTACTGGGCTTGATTTTGCGAAAATAGCCACCCGCCAAGGATATCAAATAGCAGGATACATGGAGTATCCTTCACTTATCCGTGGTGGTCATAACACATACGAGATACATATTTCCGTAGATAAACTTCATTCTTCAAAGTACCATATAGATGTTCTTGTGTGTTTGAATAAAGAGACATTTGATCTTTATAAAAAACGTCTTTCTCCAGATTCGATCGTTTTCTATGACAAGGAGATGTTTGAAATTACCGATCAAAATATTACAGCATTACATCTTCCTCTCAAAGAGACTTTGAAAAATGAAAATGCACCGGTCTTCATGATGAATACCATTACTATTGGAGCCTCAATGGCGGTTTTCAATTGGCCCCTTGAAGTCCACCACGCGATGATAGAGAAAACGTTTGGGAAAAAAGGAGAAGAGGTAGTGAGCATAAACAAAAAAATGTCTCAAATTGGTTATGACTATGTAAAACAGCATTATCCTGATAAATCGTTTCCAGCTTTTCAAGCACGTAAAACAGATGATACCAACCTTGTCATGACAGGCAATGATGCATTCAGTTTAGGTGCGTTGATAGGAGATTGTAGATTATACAGCGCATATCCCATGACACCGACTTCAACAGTTCTTACGCGAATGGCTGAGTACGCAGAAAAAGTGGGTATTGTTGTACGTCATGCAGAGGATGAAATTTCTGTTATTAATACTGCGTTGGGAAGTGCCTTTGCTGGAGTACGATCCTCAGTTGGGACTTCAGGAGGTGGTTTTGCCCTTATGACCGAATCACTTTCTTTTGCTGGAGTAGCAGAAATTCCGGTCGTGATTTTTTTAGGACAACGACCCGGACCAGCTACAGGTATGCCAACATGGACTGAACAAGGTGATCTTTTGTTTGCCGTACATGCAGGACATGGTGAATTCCCAAAAATAGTTCTTGCTCCAGGCAATCTTGAAGAAATGTATTCACTTACTGCTGAAGCATTTAACCTCGCTGATCGTTATCAGACTCCGGTTATAGTCATTTCAGATAAACATGTAAACGAAAGCATCTGGTCTACATCGAAAATCGCATTAAAATTATTTTCAAAGTCATATGAAGTTGATCGTGGCAAAATAGCCAGTGAATTTTCAAATCTCCAATCTCAAATCTCAAATTACAAACGATATCAGTTTGCATCAGACGGCATTTCTCCCATGTTAATTCCTGGACTTCAAGGGCATTTTTATCAAGCTAATTCATATGAACACATAGAAGATGGCCATACGACAGAGCTTTCTAAATCAAGAGTTCAACAAGTTAATAAACGTAATAAAAAGGAGATTACTTATCTGAAAAATCATTTTAAAGGTCCGGAAATTATTGGAGATATAAATACCTCTGATGTCGTTTTTGTTTCGTGGGGAAGCAACAAAGGAAGTATCTTAGATGCTATGCAGCTTTTAAAAGAAGTTGGAAAAACTACTTCACTCATACACTTTACACACCTTTTCCCACTTGATGAAAAAGCTATACAAAAAGTTTTCAAATTAAAAAAACGATATATTTTAATAGAGAATAATTCGCATGGACAATTTGGTCGATTATTACGACAGCAAACTGGTATAGATATTGAAGAAAAATTATTAAAGTATGATGGACGACAGATTTTTAGGGAAGAAATTATAGATTATTTGAAAATAGAGATGTGAAAGTTGAGAGTTAATTTTCCAATCTCAAATTTCAAATCTCAAATCATAAGCATGTCAACCATTGAAGAATTTTCCGGTTATAGTCCTACCTGGTGCCCCGGATGCGGGGACTGGGGAATTGGTGCGGCACTTAAAAAAGCACTTGTTGATCTGAACTATAGCCCTTCAAATGTACTTGTAGTGTTTGGAATTGGGTGTTCAGGAAATATGAACGATTTTCTTAATGCGTATGCAATTCATAGTTTACACGGACGCGCACTTCCCAATGCAATTGGTATGAAAATTGCACAACACGATAAACCAGTGATTGCTATTGTTGGTGATGGAGATTGCTATGGTGAGGGGGGAAATCACTTCATGCACGCGTGTAGAGGAAATCACGATATAACGGTAATAGTGCATGATAACAGCGTCTACGGTTTGACCACAGGACAGGTTGCACCGACAGCGCAAAAGGGATTTAAATCAAAATCAACACCAGGTGGCATAATTGAATTACCTTTAAATCCACTTACGCTTGCGGTATCACAGGGAGCGACATTTATATCTCAAGGATTCGCAGGTAGAGTACCAGATTTAATTGAACTTATTAAAAAAGCAATTCAACATCGTGGGTTTTCACTCGTAAACATTCTTCAACCGTGCGTTACTTTCAATAAAGTTAATACCTATGAATACTATCGTGAGAAAGCATATGATTTGCCTCAAGATTGGAATACTGGAAACTTTGAGGAAGCAATGAAAAAGTGTGCGGAACCTACATCAATTGAAAAATTTCCATTAGGAGTTATTTATCAAGTTGAGAAGCCAACTTTCACGGACGAGCTTCCACAGTTAAAAGAAAAGACGTTGTTTCAGAGAGACCGCTTCACAGATCTCGATTCCTTGCTAGGGGAATTCGAATAAGTCGATCCAAATAAGTCGAAAAGTTTTGTACTTCACACACCGCGTGTGTGATGAGGCTCACACACCACGTCGGCCTTCCTCTTCTGATATTTGCCGCGCCCAGTCTTCAAGCCCAGCTCTATATCGACGAGTTTCCAGATCCCTAAAAAAATCACCCAGTGTATCTATAACTTGACCATGCCATTGCATATAGTCCAATTCCTTTCGCATGCGGTATTCTTCAAGAAGACGTTCGCGGGCTTCAGCATCTCCAATACCCATATATTTATATGCCCCCTCAAGGATTCTTGGTCGAGGTGGGGGATACAGATCACCTCTACTATCAACCCGGCCGAAAAAATCATTCTCTACAAGATATTCGACTAATCTAACTTCATCAATTCCTGCTGCTTGGGCTAATAAAAACATCTCTAAATAATCTGCGCGTGCCGCTATGGCATAAGGATTATATCCTGCGAGTCGGTGAAGATTTCCAAAAGCTTCCCGGGAGAGAAAAGCAACAGTGTCTGTTGCTAAAGCAAATCCTTCGTCCATATCATGAAGGAGATTACTCTCCCACACGCGGTCTTGAAAAAAGCGGTGACGCACCTCATGTGCCAATACTTCTTCTTCAGTACGAGCTACTGTGCCTGTTCTGCCGCTTAGATACACCTTAATTCTATTTCTTAGAGTGAAAGGCTCGTCACGAAGAGTTATTTTATTTGGATACATAAACGCAGCAGCATATTTTCTTTCCTCCATGACTGCATCCTGACCTCTTGGAACATGAGTAATTTCGAAATCTTCAAGACCCTCAGTAGGATCTTGGGTGAAAAAAGGGATCGTATAATGACCAAATGGATGTTCAATAGCAGTAACATCAACGCGTTCCTGAAGTAATGCAAGGAGTTGACCTACTTCTTCATCAGTCAGATCATCAATCTGTGAAATATACCACCAACATTCGTTGCTTAACGACCATGGTGATTCGATTGTTTCAGCTGGTCCTTCTTCTCGATCAATATCTCCTGGGGGTTGTATATCATGCGGATCCGGAGGTAAACCGCCCTCAACCTCGTCAATCATATTTCTATTGTAACATCTAAATATTTATTACAATATTTGATGTATAACCAGAGGTTGGAGTACAAACCAACCTTCGATGTTGGTTTGTACTCCAACCTCTGTACTTGAGATAAAACATTGATATGAAATGTTTTCTCTTATCGTTTCGACTAAAAAAATATGAGTAAAACCATGCTTGCCGTTGTAAAAGAGAGACCTGAACCGGGTATTACTGTTAAACACATTCCTATTCCAGAAACTCCCAAAGGTGAGGTAAAAGTCAAGGTTATATACGGTTCCATATGCGGAACAGATATTGGTATTTATGACTGGATTCCTTGGGTTCAAGGACATTTGAAGCCTCCTATTGTGATTGGTCATGAAATTGTTGGGGAAATTATTGATATTAATGGTGATGCTTCCCATTTAAAAATTGGAGACATCGTATCCTCAGAAACTCATATTTACGACGAAACGTGTGAACAATGCAAGATGGGGAATCAACACGTGTGTGATACTGTCCAATTTTTTGGGTATGGACGAGACGGAGGTTTTGCTGAATACGCCACTATTCCTATTCGTACAACATGGAGAAATGATCCATCAATTCCCCTTAAGGAGATGAGTGTTCAAGAGCCTTTAGGCAACGCTGTCCACGCAGTTACAAAAGGGGACGTATCGGATAAAAGAGTTCTTGTTGTTGGTCTTGGACCTGTGGGAATGTGCGCTGTTGCTGTTGCAAATGCATATGGAGCCCGTGAAGTTGTTGCGATTGACCCAGAATTATATAGGAGAGAATTAACTGAAAAGTTTACGAACGTTACAACATTAGAGAAAATTGATACCAAAGACTTTAACAGATTTCATGTTGTAATTGAGGCTAGTGGAGTTCCAGCTGGAATTCAAACGTCACTTGACGCTGTTTATCCAGCAGGAAAAATTGTCGCAATAGGAATTCCTAAGAAAGAGATCACTCTTGACTGGGGGAAATATATAATTGATAAGGAGATCACTATAGAATCAATTTTTGGGAGGCGTATTTGGGAAACATGGCACCAAACAACAGATTTGCTAAAATCCAGGAAGATTGATCTACAGAAAATCATTACGCATGAATTTGAACTTAAAGATTTTGAGGAAGCAATGAAAATTATGAAAAGTGGAAAGTGTGGAAAGATTTTGTTAAAAATTAACCCACCTCAGATATGAATACTTTTTACGACAATCTTAAGAAAAAATTAAAAGATACACCACGCCCGCGTGTTATTGCTTCAGAGCAAGGTCCTTATTTTGTTGTTGACGGAAAGAAAAAACTTAATTTCTGTTCAAGTCATTATCTTGGACTAGCAATTGACCAAAGGCTGAAAAAGGCTGCTAAAGATGCGATTGACACGTATGGACTTGGCACAGGATATCGAACACTTGCTGGTACAAATGTGTTAAATGTTGCTCTTGAAGACGCTCTGGCGAAGTTTAAACGCGCTGAGGGTGCGATAGTATTACCAAGTGGATACTTGGCTAACATGTGTGCAATTCAAACGATACTAGGCAAAGAGGATGTTATCATCTCTGATGAGCTTAATCATGCTTCCATTATTGATGCAGTAAGACTTTCAGGAGTTCAAAACAAATTAATTTACAAGCATGTGGATATGAAAGATCTGGAGGTTAAGCTTCAAGAAGCTCAGAAGATTGCTGGTGAGCCAAAATCGAATGGAGAACCTCGCTTAATACTTATTGTTACGGACGGTGTTTTTTCAATGGATGGAGATCTCGCTCCGCTTACAGATATTGTTAATCTTGCAAAACAATATGAAGCATTAACTATGGTCGATGATGCCCATGGGGAAGGTTTATTAGGCAATGGGGGGCGGGGTATAGTAGATCAATTCAATGTGCATGGTGAAGTAGATATAGAAGTAGGAACTTTATCAAAGGCTTTTAGTGTAATTGGCGGATTTATTACTGGTAAAAAAGAGCTCATCGATTTTTATAAGCAAAACGCACGACAGTTTATGTTTACCAGTGCTATGACAGCTCCAGATACTGCAGCTCTTCTTGAAGCTGTAACAATACTTCAAGAATCAGATAAGCTTATTAAAAAACTGTGGACTAATACAAGATATTTAAAAGAAGAACTTGCTAAACTTGGATTTGATATCGGTCAATCAATGACTCCAATTACACCGATTATGCTCAAAGACGAAGAGCTTGCGCGAAAATTTGCAGCAGAATTGTATGAACGAGATGTGTTTGCATCTGCAATTGTTTTCCCGATGGTTGCCAAAGGTTCTGCTCGTATACGATTTATTCCTTCGGCTTCTCACTCAAAGGAAGATATAGACTTTGCGCTTAAAGAGATAGAATCCGTAGGGAAAAAGCTTCAAGTAATAAAATAGCCTATAATTGATATTTATAGTACTATAAGATTTATCCGATAGTTTACTCCGTAACTACAAATCCCCGACCGTAAGGTCATGTGTACGGAGTCTAGCGAGCTGTAGGTTCTGCAAATATGAGCATTCGTTGATAGATCGTGCCCGGTGGCCAGCATGTTTGAAGTGTGAGAAACTCACGATCAGTCTGACGTGTTAAATATTGAACATCCGAGGGATTAACCACTTCTTTACCCGTAACTACATATTTATAACGAACCCCTTTGAAATAAAGATTTACCTCATCTCCAGGATCAAGTTTATACAGTAAATAAAACACAGCATTGTATCGTCCTACATTAGCAAAAGTATTTGTAGAGTGAGCAAAGAGATATATGTGGCCATTCTCCCCAGGTAGTTTACTCCCTTCAGCATGAGCAACACCTTGTTGTAATGCTTCTTTGTAAATATTTTCATCAGATGGATTTACGTTTGATAAAACATTTGCGTTTGCACCAAGCTTAGGTATTACGATAGAAAAATTAGGATCTTTAGGTACGAGTACTTCAATATCGTTTAAATGTAATGCTTGAGCAAGAAGGCCTTTTTGTTGGGAGCCTGAGGTTGTTGTAAATCGTGGCCGTTCCTGAGCTTCATCAACAAGGATATATTTCTTCCCAGTTATCTGGTTTGCTGCATATTTTATTTCCTCTAGAGCGGGTTTATAAAAAACCCAAGCAAGCATAAAGATAGAGAAAAGCACAAGAAAGTTTCCTAATGTTCTCAAAAATAGGATACGAATGTATTCAGACGTAGTCATATTAACGGATTATTAAGATTAACGTATTCCCACCGTATACACATCGGGTAAAGTTGTCGTTTGTGCATTGAGATTAGAAAGGACAAAAAGCTTGCCATCCTTTGAGGTTGTAAAGAAATCACTTTGAAAAGGTCCAGAATAAACGGTTCGCTCGTTCGTCCCATCGTAGTCAACTACAGCAATACTATCTTCCTTTTTAATAACCAGATGATTTGAGGTAGGATACCAGAAGATGAAGTTTGAAATTTCTTCCGTACTAAATATTTCGAAATTTTTATCTTCTTTTTTATCATACACATAGACTGCACCCTTTTTGAGGTCGCGCACTTCAGGAGTTTGGTTTGTCGCGATAAGCCGAGGTTTTATAATAATAGGAAGTTCTACATCTTTCATAGGAGAATAGAGAATTTTTTCCTCATCAGGAGATAGCGCGATAATTTTGAAAGAATCTGAGGCTATTTGGGCAAAGGGTTTATCATATGTCTCTAGAATTTTGAGCGTAATTTTTGTTTGTTCAGTTACCCAAGCTGATTTTATTGTCTGTACTGAGCGCGTTATATCAAAAGGTTGTGTTGTTTCATCATCAGAGGCAATGAGGTATATAGCCTGGGGGGTATCATCATTTGGATTGTAGACACTTACTAAAAGCTCCTGTTCGTCAGGTGAAAATTCTACCTGAACGTTTGCAAACTCAAAATTTTGAAGGAAGGAATTCTTCAAAACTAGGAGTTTAATCGGATTTACAATTGAGAGTGGATTGCGTGAATTATCTAAAACATAAATGCCGTCTTTCTCTGGATCACCACTTTGTGTTAGTAGTATTATTTTATCTGAGGATTTTGATGCAAATGCTTTTACTACACCGAGTGAGGTAACGGGTGAGAGCGATGGGTTTTTAGGAAAAAGCAGCGCATCAACCTTGATGACAAGTTCACCTTTTATTGATAGTTTTTTTTGCCATGAGGAATATCCATCCTTTTCTATCTTAATGGTGTATATCCCGGGTTCGACCGTGATGTTTGTATTAGTAGCTCCTTTGAGCTGATTATTTACTAATATTTTTGCCCCGTCAGGTGAAGAGGATGCGACAAGTATGCCTGTTGAACGAACGGTTTGTTGTGATAGGCTAAGTCTGTAACCTCGTGCAATGCCAACAATAACTACGAGTAATGTAATAAAGATAATTCCAAAGACAATTCTTTTAAGAAAAAATTTCATCACGGTAGAATAAAAATTCAGTAAAAATTAATGTCTCTATTATAGCAAAAAATTTGCTATTATATACTCACATTCTTTCATAAGATAAGCCAAGTAATTATATAAGAATATATTGTAAAGATATCAGACTATGACATTTAAAAAGCAAGTTGCTATAGATCTTGGAACAGCAAATACGCTTGTGTATATAGCAGGTAAAGGGATAGTTTTAAACGAGCCTACAGTTGTAGCTTATTCAGTAGAAAATAATCAGATTCTTGCTGTGGGTGAAGATGCTCGCCAAATGCTCGGCCGGACACCGGGTAACATTATTGCTTCTCGACCGCTCAAAGATGGTGTAATCGCTGATTACACAATTACCGAGGCTATGGTTTCATATTTCATAAAAAAAGCAGTTAAACAAACTGTTTTTAGAATTGATTTAATGATATCAGTACCTGGAGGATCAACACAAGTTGAAAAGCGCGCAGTTGTTTCAGCATGTAAAAGTGCGGGAGCCTCAGACGTATACCTTATTGAAGAGCCCCTTGCAGCTGCGATTGGAGCTCAAATTCCGATCTCTCAAGCTTCTGGACATATGATTGTGAATATAGGTGGTGGTACTGCAGAAATAGCAGTGATTTCTTTAGGACAGTTAGTAGTATATAGAAGTATACGCGGTGCAGGTACAAAAATTGACGAGGCTATTATTCAATATCTTCGTAAACAATATAATTTAATCATTGGTGAGCGGACAGCTGAAGATGTAAAGATTAAAATAGGAAATGCTTATCTCGATTCAGCCTTAGAAAGCAAAACTACTGAGGTGAAAGGAAGAGACTTCCAAACAGGATTACCAAAGATTATCAATGTGACTGAGAAAGCGATATCAGAAGCCATTCAGAAGCCGCTTAAAGGCATTTTAGATGGGGTAAAGGAGGTTCTAGCTCAAACGCCTCCGGAACTCGCCTCAGACATTGTAGATAGAGGTATTGTTATCTCCGGTGGTACTGGTCTTTTAAACAACATAGATAAATATTTTACCTTCAATATAGGTGTTGCAGCTCTTATCGCAGAAGAACCTCTATTTTGTGTTATTAGAGGGGCGGGAATGGCAATAGAGAATTTAGAGAGTTATAAAGAGGCTATTAGGTGAGGGGAAGTGGATGTTAGATTTCCAAAGAGGTATAATAATGTTATTACGAGCCGCTGTAGCTCAACGGATAGAGCAGTCCCGTCCTAAGGGAAAGGTTGGGGGTTCGATTCCCTCTAGCGGCGCTTATCCTCTGCATAATAGTTTTTTCTATAACAATAATATAAACCATATTATTTTCAAGAATAAATAAATGTACTTATAAAATAGTCTATATAATTATCTATAAATACATTTTGAAATCATCTAAGTTTTTATATCAAATATCATATAATTGCTGTTATATTAGTCTAAATGCTCGTATAAAATTATTATACAAAAATGACAATATTGGATATTATAAATAGTATGTTAGTTAACCTATAATAAACACCATTTTATCTATGAGTAACAAACTACTTGAAATAGAATTGCCAAACTATAGTAAGAGATATATCCTAGAGGAAAGCTTAAAGTACATCAAAAAACCAAAAGGATTTTTTCATATCATATCACTCAATCCTGAAATCTTTGTTATAACACATGAGCGTAGCGATTTTAAAAAGGTTGTCAAATGGGGCCGTATCAGAATTGTTGATGGAAAAGGGGTTGTTATAACAGCCCGTATGCTTGGATACACACTGGGTGAACATATAGCTGGAGTAGAGCTCATGCAAGCTTACCTTAAACTAGCTAACGTTGAGCGCTTAAGAGTTATGCTAATCGGTGGTAAGGCAAAAATAGCAGAAAAGGTAGTTGACTGCCAAAAGCCGTTTTATCCTGAGGCTGATTTATTTGGCATCGAGGGCATTAAGGATATAAAAGATCCAAAAAAAACTGAAGAAGAAAGAATATTTTCTATAATTACTGATAGAAAGCCACATTTCATATTCGTTGCTTTTGGTTCTCCTGAACAAGAGCTTTGGTTATACAAACATCGTAAGAAATTTGAGGCTAGTATATGCATGGGTGTTGGGGGTGCATTTGATTTTTTGTCAGGCAATGTGCCTCGTGCACCAAAGATGATGAGAATATTTGGGCTTGAATGGCTTTTTCGGCTTATAATACAGCCCTGGAGGTGGAGAAGACAATTAAGACTCTTTAAATTCGTCTTTCTTATTTTGCAACAGAGATTTCAAAGAACGTAGTTCATTGTGTTGGTTCTTGTATCGCGCCGCCTCCGAACAACCTATTTAGTGCACCACCTATCTTCTGGAAAAAATTTAGACTAGGTTCAAGAGCTATTGGATGTTCAGGAGCATGAGTTGGAACTGTATGCGCAGATTCGGGGTGGGGCATAGCTTCTTGGGGTTTTTCAACAGGCTGAACTGGAGTTCCAGCCCTTCCTAAAGCTACTCTTTCAAGATTGTCTACCATAGCCACGCTTACAGGGAGACCTTCATTAAGGCGACGCATGAATTCGGCCGCCCGCGGATGTTGTATGACTTTTAGTCGATCTGCTAGAATCTGTTGATCCGGAGTTAACTGAATATGTGCTGGATTTTTTTGTTCTCCAAATACTGCAGCCTCAGCTTGACCTCGAGCTAATGTTTGCTGAAATTCTTGTTCCTGACGATCTGCAACTTTATGTAAAACTGTACGTGGTTCTACTCCCGGAGCACCCCATGTCGTAGGAGGAGCAGCTCCATGCTGTTCTACATATTCAGAAATTGCTTTTCCGTGCTCAAATTTTTCATCTCTAGCTCGTTTTAAATCTGACTGTTCTAATGACGAACCGTAAGCTGAGCCCTCTCTTCTCCTTCTAGCTGAATCTCGAGCCTGCATTTCTGCATGGTGTGCTGCATCTCGGGTTTGATATTCTCGCTTTGTGTCTGGGTGAGGATGTCGATTTCTTTGTATTACCTTTAGAGCGTCTTCGAGCGTAGTCAAACCTCCAGTATCGATGTCGCCTTCTGACATACCTTCGTTATACATGATATCGAAGCTTCTTGTCAAGTTGAACTTAATCTGAGAGAATAGGGGAGACATTAAATGAATAAAATATAGAAATTAATGAGTGATAAATTGATACAACAGTCCATAATAAATGTTTTAGTATATTTTGCCAATTTTGATTATGCTCCGTCATTTGATGAGGTATATAGCTTTCTTGCTAAAAAGACCTCTAAAAAACGATGCAGTGAGGTCCTAGCCTCGATGGTTGAGAAAAAATTGATACGTAATACAAAATACCTAATACCTCATACGGCAAGATATACCCTACGGGGGCATGGTATATTAGTTAAGAAACAGATTAATAGAAAAGTCCAAACGCAAAATAAGTTTAAAAAGGTAAATTTATTTGTGAGAGTTCTCTCCTTTTTCCCCCAAATACAACTTATTGGTTTTTCTGGATCATGTGCTATGCATAATGCAACAAAGGGAGATGATGTCGACTTTTTTATTATTACTGAGAGGAATCGATTATGGACCGGACGCATCATGAGTATTTTTGTTTCGCAGTTATTACGTATAAGGAGAAAAAGGTTACAAAAAAAAGTGAGTGATTTGGTTTGTCTTAATATGTTTTTTGACAGACGTGAACTATTTATACCGAAATATAAAAGAAATCTTTATACTGCTCATGAAGTCATGCAAATGAAGCCAGCTTTTCAGAATTCAGAATTTAAAATCCACGATCCAGAAAGGCACAGAAAGGCTTATGCCGAATTTTTACACGAGAACAAATGGGTTCAAGAATTTTTTCCTAATATCAAAATCCCAAAAACTCAATCCAAAAAGAGTGATAATAAGGGAACATTAATAGGCGATCTTTTTGAATTAATTTTTAAAAAAATCCAGCTTTACCGTATTAACCAACACAAAACAAAAGAAATTATCACACATACACAGCTTTGGTTTTTCCCAGAAGATTTTGAGAAAAAGTTACGTAATACCTAATACGTAATAAGCAACAAGCTATTTAAGTCCAATCCATTCTGTTTCTAATATATTTTTACGTTGGGCAAATACAAATTGTATTGCATCGCACGTAGTGGGTACTGTAGCTATGTGAAAACTTGATGGGGCAGAACTCACGGGAATAATTTCTTCTGATGGTCCGCAGATGATTCGAGCTCGGCTTTCAAATTCTGCTGTTGTTGTACAAGATACGATAAGTTCGTTTGCAGTGCGTATAATTTGTATGCCGTTTTGGCAAATGCTGGCAGCTTGAATGCTTTGGGACGCTGGTTTTTGGAGTTGGGATGCAACATATGTAATTGAGACTGTTGACGCAATAATGAAACTATATATCAAGACAGTTCTGAGTGCTGGTAGGGGTATATGCCAGACTTCATAGTAGTTTAGTTTTGCTTCTTGTGCCGTCTTGAAGTTTACAAGGTCGTCGGGATAAGCAAAAACTTCACCTGTTTTTTCAGATTTTAGCAGAGTAACATGCTGTGGAATTGATTCATCTTCCATTCGTTTAAGTGGACTACCATCTTTTGGAGAAAATTTTTCTGTTCCTGAAATCGAATCTGCTCGTTTCATTTGAGCAAGTTCTTGTGCGTCTTCAAGAGTGATGCGGTTGATTTGATTTGGTTGGAAAAGTGTACTGCCACAATTATCGCAATGATCGACCTCGATCTTATCAAATTTTTTCTTGGAAAGTACATATTGGCAATTTGGACAGTTCATAAGATTAGTATACAAAATCCAGTATAATAAAACTATGTTTCGAAGGAAGAAAAAACAGACGAAACTTGAACTATTTCCTGCTCAGGATGTTCTCAAGCACGTTTATAATTTAATTCACGAACTTGATCTCACACATATTTCTAAAAAAGACATTTTCTGCATGAGATCAAAAGGAAGTAATGCTCGAGCCTATGCGCGTATTTGGGGTTTGTCACGTATTTTCCAAGTCGCTGCGGGGATGAGGCCAACGTATGTAATAGAAGTTCTTTCTGAACGATTCGATAAACTTTCTCATGAGCAACAGATTAAAGTGCTTATTCATGAACTCATGCATATCCCTAAGACATTCTCAGGGGCATTACTCTCTCATCGAGGCAAGTATCACAGAATAGATCATGGAGAGGTTGAGAAAATGTTTAAGAGACTAAAGAATTGAAATTTGAGATTTGAAAATTGAGAATTGCTTTTATGATGAAAATAATTACAAAAAGCATAATCAGTGCAACAATTTTTCTCGTCATTCTCCATTCTCCAATCTCAAATCTCAAATCACTTCGCGTCTTCGCCCAATCTAATGAGCATATAGAAACATTTGATATAAGTGCAGAAATAAATACGGACGGAACAATTGATATTATTGAAACGATTGTATATGACTTTGGGGCTCTTGAACGACATGGTATTTTTCGTTCTATTCCTTATATATATGTAAACGACCAAGACAAAAAGTATCAATTCGAAATATACAATGTTTCTGTTTCAGATGAAAATGATTCATCCTACGAAGTAAAAGAGTCAAGAGAAGACGATGAAATGAATCTTCGTATTGGAGATCCCAACATAACAATTTCAGGTCTACATACGTATAAAATCTCATATTCCTTAAAAGGAGCTTTGTTGTATTTTTCAGATCATGACGAATTTTTTTGGAATGCCACTGGTACACAATGGGATATTCCCATATCCAAAGCACAAGCAACAGTTATCCTACCTACGAATCAGTTGTATTCAGATATTCCCTTAAAATGTTTTACTGGATCTTTCGGGAGCACAGAGCAGAATTGTGAGATTCGGCAGGAAAATGAGAAAATTACGTTCACAGCTGAAAACCTTAATGCATATCAAGGATTGACCATAGTAACAGGTTTTTCAAAAGGGATTGTCGCAGAGGTTCCCGCAGAGAAGGCAATAGCTTTTCAAGAGACACTGCTAGGAAAAATTCTTTTGATGCTTTTAGGATTAGTAGGTTTCTTTTGGTATATAGTTTACCCAATGTGGATTCCGGTAAAGTGGTATAGATACGGTCGTGATCCTCATGTCGGATATCCTCCGACCGCTTATTTTGACCCTCCTCAAACTAAAAAAGGTCGTGCGCTTACACCTGCTGAGACAGGAACATTAATAGATGAAACTGTTCACCTTCGAGATGTCTTAGCTACGGTTGTTGATCTCGCGCGCCGTGGGCATATCATCATAGATGAAAAGAAAAAGAATGACTTCTGGTTGAAAAAGTCAGATAAGGGATTAAAAATTGAACGCATAGATCAACTTCCAAATTTTGAAGTAAAACTTTTAACTGATATCTTTCCTTCTAAATCAGAAGCAGAAGTTCATCTTAAAGACGCAAGTCTTTTGACCACAGTAGCAGAGGTTGAGAAAATGATATATGAAGGAATGGTGAATCAAAACTTTTTTCCACGTAATCCTCATGCAACACGAACTTTTTACAACATCATAGGTTCTATTGCTGTAATATCGTTTAATATTCAACTAGCACTTGTATCATTAATATTTGGACGCAATATGCCAAAAAAGACCCTCCTTGGTGCCCAAGAAGCAAATAAAGCAAAAGGTCTCTACAGCTTTTTAAAGAGCCAGGAACGACAACTCGCATTTGAAGCTGAAAAAAACCCAGAATTTCAAGATAAGCAAGTTTTGTTCGAAAAATTCTTACCATACGCTATTGCATTTGGTGTTGAAAAAGTTTGGATGAAAAGGTTTAAAGACATTAATCTTAAGCAGCCTGATTGGTATACGTCATACCGATCGGGATCATTTACTACAGCCTTGATGTTAGATAACATGCAGTCTTCATTTAAGAGTTTCAATAGTGCGGCTACACCGACGCGTTCCTCAACAGGTCACTCGTCTGGTTTCTCAGGCGGAGGTTTTTCAGGAGGAGGCGGAGGTGGGGGTGGAGGCGGAAGCTGGTGAAGTGTCGGACGAGGCCCGCTTTCGCTCGTCCTAGCGGACTTCGTCTCGCCGTAGCTTCAAGAAGCTCGACTTCGCTCTTTGAGCTTCGTCGAAGCGAAGGCGGGCAGCGTCCACAAACTGGCACCTGAAAAGTATGTTTTAGCTTGATCTCTCTTTCTAAAACGTGTATAGATGGGGCATATGAAAAAATATTC
>MFZX01000024.1 GCA_001788095.1 Candidatus Roizmanbacteria bacterium RIFCSPHIGHO2_12_FULL_37_23 | reverse complement strand
CTAGATAAACAGCTCCAAAGGCTGTTGTCCTACCATTAGACGATCCCCCAAATTAATATTACTTTACGATCCCCCAAGTTGATCCTATTATACCAAGATGAGGGTATATCTTGACAATATAACGAATGCTATACTATCTCTATGGACGAAGACATAACTCCAAAAGCTGACTTCCATAGGTACAGACCAACACTCAGACACATAATCACTGGGGCACTTTTTATGATACTAACTATCATCGTATCGTTTAATCTCGGTAAAACATCAATAAAACAAAACAACGTAACGATCTCTCCTACGATAGCTCAAACAACCACTTTAACACCTACTATCACGTTAGTTCAACAAAATATCGAACTCGGACCATGCCAAAGAGAGTATCAGCTCGATGTTGGAGTTGGCGCCCCATTCAAGCCTGAGGACATAAATATAGCACTCAAATACTTCCAAAAAAATGGATTGAAAATTATTGAGCCAGAGAATAAAAACTACGAAGCAAACAATGTTTATTTTGTCGTAGAAATACCTCCCCAATCAACGGGCCGTTTTTGGTTAAACAAAATGCAAAACGATGGTTTTACACACGTTGATTACCATATTGTGATCGGTTGTGATGAAATTAGTAGCTAGATGAATCATCGCCACCTCTCCTGCCACCTCCAGAACGATCATTGTCTCTTGGTGCTCGAGGTTTAGCTTCATTTACGACGATAGCTCTACCATCTAATTCCTTGCCGTTTAATTGGTCAACAGCTGCTTGGGCTTCTTCCTCTGATGACA
The DNA here is from genome assembly GCA_001788095.1 of Candidatus Roizmanbacteria bacterium RIFCSPHIGHO2_12_FULL_37_23. Lineage (GTDB taxonomy): Bacteria > Patescibacteriota > Microgenomatia > UBA1406 > HO2-37-13b > 2-12-FULL-37-7b. The sequence goes on along the minus strand of MFZX01000024.1, from coordinate 26,450 downwards.
TTTCTACGAAGCCAAAACCTCTTGATCTACCAGTATGTCTATCTGTTATTACAGATGCAGAAACTACTGTTCCAGCTTGAGCAAAAAAGTCACGAAGGGATTCGTCTTTTGTGTCCCAGGATAAACTGCCTACGAATAATTTAGTTGTCATGTATATATATCACCTCCGTTCGTTGACATAAGAATATATACTAGAAATATTTTCTGAAGATTTAGCTCTACAGATGGGTAATTCGCATAACTAAGATAACTATTCAAGAATATTATATAGCAACGTAATTGATAAAGCAATGATATAATCTAAGGTATGAAAGCAGGAACTGTCGCTCTGATCGGAAGACCCAATGTAGGTAAATCAACACTTGTTAATAATCTTATTGGCCAAAAAGTAGCCATAACTTCTCCAAAGCCGCAAACAACACGCTTCCCTATCCATGGCTTATATGAAGATGAGCGTGGACAAATTATTTTTGTTGATACTCCAGGTATATTTAAAAAAGCCAAAGACCCAGTATCAAAAAAAATTAACAAAAAAGCATTGGAACCTCTCGCGGAAGATATTGATATTGTCCTTTATGTTATTGACCACACACGAACCCGTGATTTCGAAGAAGCTCAAATACTTGGTATTGTTCGTAAACAACGAATTCCAAAAATACTCGTTATAAACAAGGTAGATATAGAAAAACCTTCGTATCTTCCGCTTTATAAATTTCTCGAAGATGAATTCGATGCAATTGTCAAAGTTTCAGCTCTTGAAAGAACTCATCTCAAAAGACTTCTCGAAATAATTTTTGAAAAACTTCCAACACGGGAAAGACTTATTGACTCTTCACAATATGTATACCCCGTACTTAATATGGATAGTAAAACATTCATTGCAGAATTAATCCGTGAAAAAGTTTTTTTACGAACTCGAAAAGAAGTTCCCTATACAACTACTGTTATCGTTGATAATATAAAAGAACGAGATGAAAAATTGACCTATATAAAGGCTCGAGTCATAACAACAGATGATACATATAAAAAAATGCTCATTGGGACTGGAGGAAGGAGAATTAAAGAAATAGGAACCATGGCAAGAAAAGAGCTTGAAACTGCAACAAATAAAAAAATCTATCTCGATCTCACGGTTGAAGTGAACAAACATTGGGTAACCACATTGACGTAGGAAAAAAAATATACTATAGTATTTCCATCAATGGGTCTCGAAATCTCAATCGATAAGGTTATTCAAGACAAGTGCGGAATTGTTGGCGTTTATAATAAACATCCAAAACGTACTCTGCCGCGAGCTCTAACTGTTGCTAATCGTCTTCAACACAGAGGACAACATGGCGCTGGAATAGTTGTAAAAACTAATCGTAAATCTTACTTCTTTAAAAGCCATGGATTAATACAAGATATATTTACCCCTAAAGTTATTAGCAAATTTAATAAACCTGCTCAATGGATAATTACTCATAACAGATATGGAACTCATGGAGGATATAAAAAATATAATCTTCAACCCTGCATATCCTATGCTCAAAAAACACAAGTGGTAGTGGTTCAGAATGGAGAATTTACTTCTATCGATAAAATGAAAAAGAAGTTAAATAATAAAAAGAACATTTTTCATGATTCCAGTGATACAGTTATCTTCACAAAATTACTCGCTGAAGCACAAGGCAATACATGGGATGAAAAAGTAGTTTCAACGATAAATGATTCAAAAGGTGCCTTTAGTTTAATTATTGGAATAGATAATGCTATGTATATAGCGCGTGATCCCGACGGAATTCGACCTTTATTGATGGGAAATACTCGTGACGGATGGGTGGTTGCATCGGAAACAAGTGGTCTTGAAAAAATAGGTGCGACAAATATTCGAAAAATAAAGCGGGGAGAAATACTCAAACTTGATTCAGAAGGTATAACATCTCTTCAAAATGGCCCAGAAGGAGAAGGTCATTTTTGTGATTTCGAATGGGCATATTTTAGCTATCCTAATTCATCATATCCTACTCACGAAAATGGTAACGAAAACGCAAAAGCACGACAATGGTTATCATTTGCACGATTCAGAGAAAGATGTGGAGAAATTATGGCGGAAGAAAATCCGGTGAAAAATGCAACATTTGCAGTAGGTATTCCTAACTCGGGAGTGTATGTTGCAATGGGTTATTCAAATAAATCAGGAATTCCTTACAGGCAAGTAATTATAAGAGATCACTATGACCATGACGGGCTCCAAAGACTTTTCATGAGAGATGATCAGATGCAAAAAATTAGTAAACGTATACTTAAAAAATTGACGCTTAATCCTGACATTAATATATGGAGAAAAGCTATTGTAGTTGTTGGGGATGATTCCATAGTGCGTGGTAATGTTTCCGAGCGAATTACTAAAGCAATCTTATCGCTCGGTGCTAAAGAAGTACACTGGGTTATTGGATTTCCACCAGTTGCACATCCATGTTTTTTAGGAGTTAGTATGAGATCAGGAGAAGAGCTTATTGCACATCGGTTTAATTCTGATCCAAAAAAAATAGCCCAAGCAATTGGCGCAACGAGTGTCAACTATATAAGTCCAAAAGGTTTTATTCAAGCACGAAAATTATCTTCAAACGTCAAAATGCCAAAAGATCCACGGATGATATTTTTGGAAAATGGGGGGTGTGCGGGATGTATAACAGGAATGTATCCAATTGAAAGAGAATAAGCTATGAACCTTGCAATTCTTATCTCCGGAAGTGGGACCACGATGGAAGCTGTTATAACAGCTATTAAAGAAGGTCGACTAACAAACATTAATCCTGCTATCGTTGTTTCAAGTGATTCAACAGCAGGAGGTCTCGAAAAGGCAAAAAAACTTGGAATTAAATCTATTATTGTTGAAAGAAAAAAATATTCATCACAAGAAGAATTTGGAAATGCTCTTCTTGATATATTTCATAGTAATAATGTTGACTTTATCTCTCAAAATGGGTGGCACCCACTTATGCCAAAAAATGTAATCGATAAATTTCTAAACAAAATTATCAACCAACATCCAGGACCACTTGATCCAGGGTATCCGGATTTTGGAGGCAAAAATATGTATGGATTACGTGTAACATGCGCGCGTCTTGGATACATAGCACTTGTTCACGCGGATCTATGGACCGAAAGCGTGATCCACTATGTTAATGAAAAATATGATAAAGGTAAACTCATACAAATAAAACCACTTGGAATCAGGGATGCGTTTTTTGTCAATGATATTAATGGTCTAAGAAAAAAATCAGATATTCTTAAAAAACATTCAGAAGAAATTCAAAAAAAATTATTTCCATTAGAATATGAAGACGTCATAGAAGTTTTACAAGAATTTGCAAATGGAAAAAATCCGATTTATGAAAGAAAACATCGTTTGATTCGAGAGGAAAATTTTTCACAACTCGAAGAAGCCAAAAAATTAGCAATTGAGTTATTTACCTGAAATAATTTTCAGATTTCCAATTTCAAATCTCAAATTTAATATATACTATGGCCATGCGTATTCTCGTCGTAGGTAGTGGTGGACGCGAACATACGATCGGATGGAAAATTGCACAATCTTCTTCGGTCAAAAAAATATACTTCGCTCCTGGTAATGGTGGAACTTCTCAACTTGGAGAAAATATTGATATCAAAGCCGACGATATTGAAAGCCTTGCTGATTTCGCGTTAAAGAATTCCGTTGATTTGACTATCATCGGTCCGGAAGTACCTCTTTCAATGGGTATTGTCGATTTATTCCAAAAGAAAAATCTACCTATTTTCGGACCAATGCAATATGCTGCCCAACTGGAATCAAGTAAAGCGTGGGCAGTCGAATTTATGCGCTCATATAAAATCCCCCATCCTGATTCATATATTATTAAAACTTTTGATGAAGCAATTAAATTTGTGAGTAAACCACAATGGAAACAATATGTCATTAAAGCTGATGGATTAGCCGGAGGTAAAGGAGTACATCTTCCCGCCACACAAAAAGATGCAGAAATATCCGTAAGACAAATGATGATAGATAAAATATATGGCGATGCAGGAAATATTCTGGTTTTCCAAGAGAAAATAATAGGTCCTGAAGTTTCTGTTGTAACAATAGTTGATGGACAAAATTATCATATCTTGCCGCTTTCACAGGATCATAAAAGGGTTTTTGATCATGATAAAGGACCTAATACTGGTGGTATGGGTTCATATACTCCTACTCCATTTGTTAGCAAAAAATTATTCAAGAAAATTGAGTCTGAAATTATTCAGCCAACTATCATGGGAATGAAACAGAATAATCATCCATACAATGGTTTTCTATATTTTGGTCTTATGATCGTTGAAGGATCACCTTTTGTTATTGAATATAATGTACGACTTGGAGATCCAGAAACCCAATCCCAACTCCCACTCATTGAGTCTGATTTTGTCGAAATATTACAATCTTGTATCAGAGGATCGTTATCATCGCTCTCAATATCTCATCAAGCAGCTGTATGCGTTGTTCTAGCAGCTCCAGGATATCCAGGAAAAATTGAGACTGGTCAAATTGTACATAATGCTGAGACTATCCAAAACAGTAAAAGTGTTCTTGTCTTTCACGCAGGAACTTCAAATGAAAATGGGGTTATTAAGGTAACTAGTGGCCGATCTCTTAATGTCGTTGGACTTGGAAAAAATATTAAAGAAGCACAGACCAATGTATATAAAGCTATCGGTAAAAAAAATAATGGAGTTTATTTCGATAATATGCACTATAGAAAAGATATAGCAAACTATGCCATATAAAATCCATGTAGCATACATAGTTCCTGATACAAGAGCAGATGTTAAAAAGAGATATATTGAAAATCTTGGTATTGTTAAAAAGCTTAACAATTTGGTTCTTGTCGATGCTTACACTATAGATCAACAACTATCAAAACTTTCTCTAAGCAAAATCGCACAAATAATTACTGATCCAGACAGTGAAACTTATACTATCAACGAACCGCTTGCACCGAAAAAATTCGATTGGGTCATTGAAATAGGTTTTTTGCCCGGCGTAACAGATAATATTGGTACAACTGCCCGTGAAACAATCGAAGATATTCTTGAAACTCGGCTTAATGGACAAGGAGTGTACTCTAGTCAGTTGCTATTTTTATCTGGTTCTCTTACGAAACCTCTAGTTAAACAAATTGCAGAAAGTCTTTATAACCCCCTCATTCAACGAGCATATATTAAATCGTTTAATGAATTTAACCGCGACCGAGGCATGGATAATATAGTTCCAGAAGTGAGAATTCAGAAAAAACCACACGTTCTTTCTATAGATCTCAAAGTAAATGATGATGAGTTAGAAAAAATTGGAAAGCTCGGTATTAAAAACGTTGACGGTACACGTCGAGGACCACTTGCTTTAGATCTTGAAGCACTTAAAATAATCCGTGATTACTTTAATAAAAAAGGTCGAAAACCTACCGATATAGAGCTTGAATCACTGGCCCAAACGTGGTCTGAACATTGTAAGCATACTATCTTTGCTGATCCAATCGATGAAATTGAAAACGGACTGTTTAAAACATTTATAAAAGGCGCAACTGATAAAATTAGGAAACATAAAGGTAAAAGCGATTTTTGTGTTTCTGTTTTTACAGATAATTCTGGAGCAATTATTTTTGATGATGAATATTTAATTACTGATAAAGTTGAAACCCATAATAGTCCATCTGCTCTCGATCCTTTTGGTGGTGCAATAACAGGAATTGGCGGCGTCAATAGAGATACGTTAGGATTTGGTCTTGCAGCTAAACCAATCATAAATAAATATGGGTACTGCTTTGCGTATCCATGGGATAGCGAACCTCTTTTTCGAGACTCAGAAAGAAAACAAAAAATGTTACCACCGAAACGAATTCTGGAAGGGGTAATCGATGGAGTTCGCGTAGGAGGTAATAATTCAGGAATTCCAACACCTCAAGGATTTATGTTTTTTGACAAACGATATAAAGGCAAACCACTGGTATTTGTTGGTACTGTAGGATTGATTCCACGAAAAGTAGGAAACCATGTGGCATTTAAGAAAAAAGCAGAATCAGGAGATTATATCGTTATGATAGGAGGAAAAGTTGGTCAAGACGGTATTCATGGAGCAACATTTTCTTCAGAATCACTTAATACATCAAGCCCTGCTTCGGCTGTTCAAATTGGTGACCCTATAACTCAGAAAAAGTTAAGTGACGCGGTTGTAAAAGAAGCTCGTGACGCTGAGCTTTTCAATAGTATTACAGATAATGGCGCAGGAGGACTATCTTCATCTGTCTGTGAAATGGCTCGTGAATCAGGCGGATGTGTAGTTAATCTTGAAAAAGTGCCTCTGAAATATCCCGGGCTTGATCCATGGCAAATCTGGATTTCAGAATCACAGGAAAGAATGACACTTTCTGTTCCTCAAAAAAAATGGCGAAAAATTGCTGATTTATTTTCACGCCGTGGTGTTGAAGCAACAGTCATAGGAAAGTTTACAGCATCGGGAAAATGCGAGATATTCTATAACAAAAAAAGAATTATGAATATCGATATGGATTTCCTCCATGATGGAAGACCGATTAAAAGACAAGCTTCATTAACTTTCTTCACTCATTTCAAAGAACCAAAATTAAAGGAGGAAAAAAATTTCAACAACACAATAATATCAATGCTGAAACGTCCAAATATAGCAAGTTTCATGTTTATTTCGCAACAATATGATCACGAAGTGCAAGCGGGCTCGGTACTTAAACCACTTCAAGGTAAAGGTCTCGTAAATAGTGATGCCACTGTTACTCGTCCTGTCTTAACGTCACAAAAAGGTGTCATCCTCTCGTATGGTATTAATCCATATTATTCTGATATTGATACATATCATATGGCTGCTTGCGCAATAGATACAGCTATTAGGAATGTAATTTGTTCAGGCGCTCATCTGGATCATTTTGCCCTTCTAGATAATTTTTGCTGGTCAAGTTCCGATAGTCCTGAACGACTTTTCCAGCTTAAAAAAGCTACACAGGCATGCTATGATTACGCAGTTCAATATGGGACTCCTTTTATTTCTGGAAAAGATAGTATGTTTAATGATTTCAAGGGATATGATAAAAACGGAGATTTTATAAAAATTTCAGTTCCACCTACTCTCTTAATATCTGGGATAGGAGTCATTCCAGATGTTTCAAAAACTATTTCACTAGACCTAAAATTTCCCGGAGATTCTTTATATATTCTTGGTGAAACATTTGATGAATTAGGAGCATCTGAATATTTTCATATGCTCAGCGAGCATGCGCGAGATGACTCTATTGGAAATAGTGTTCCAAAAGTAAATGCACAAAAGAACAAATCAACATACTCAATAGTTTCTCATGCAATCAATAAAGGTTTGATTGCATCAGCTATTAGTGTTCATAGGGGTGGTCTTGTAATCGCACTTCTTAAAACCGCAATGGCTGGAATGCTTGGTATTAATGTTTCGCTTCATAATATTCCAGGAAAGGTAACAAATAATCATCAAGCTCTTTTTTCGGAAAGTCAGGGAAGAATTATTGTGAGTATTTCACCATCAAGTGAAAAAGAATTTCAGAAAATAGTTAAAAATATTCCGCATAAAAAAATTGGAACTGTATCAAAAAATAGTCGGGTTATGATTAGAGGGGTAAACAATAAAAAAATTGTTGATTTAAATATTAAGGATGCACTCAATGCATATCGAGAAACTTTTGCAGGATACTAAATTATGAAAAAACCAATTGGAATTATTCTTTCTGGATATGGACTTAATTGCGAAGAAGAAACAGCTCATGCATTTCAAATTGCTGGAGCACAAGCTGAAATCGTCCATATTAACGATCTTATTAAAGGATTAGTAAAACTTGATAAATACCAAATTATGGCTTTTCCTGGAGGATTCTCTTATGGGGACGATCTTGGATCCGGAAAGGCATATGCATTAAAATTTAAAAATCATCTACAAAAAGATCTTGACCGTTTTTCCCAAAGAGATACTTTAATCATAGGTATATGCAATGGGTTTCAGATTCTCACACATCTTAACCTACTTACAGGAACGCTTACATTTAATACATCAGCAAGGTATCTTGATCGCTGGGTAGATCTTAAAATTGAAAGTGAGAGCCCATGGCTCAGAAATATCAAAACCCTGTCTTGTCCTATTGCACATGGAGAAGGAAGATTTCATGCAAACAAAAAAATATTAAAAGACCTCAAACAAAATAAAATGATTGCTGCACGATATTATAATGGAGAAATGTCTGCATTATATAATCTCGATCCAAATCCAAACGGATCTTTAGACAACATTGCTGGTATTACAGATAGAACAGGACGGATTCTTGGAATCATGCCGCATCCTGAAAGAGCTATGTATTTCACACAACTTCCCCATTGGACATACTTAAAGGAAAAGCTGATCCGCAAATCAGTAAAAAATAAAAGGAATTTACCTACATACGGCCCAGGTTTAAAAATTTTTAAAAATGCTGTTTCATATTTTTTATGAGTACAAAATATACAATAGGAACTCTTGGTAGTCATTCTGCTTTGCAAATTTTAAAAGGCGCAAAAGATGAAGAGTTTAAAACATTGGTTGTAACCTTACCAAATAGAGTAAATTTCTATGAACGATTTTCATTCATTGATTCTGTTGACACAATTTCGACATTTACAGACTTTCCTTCTATTGAGAAAAAACTTATAAAAGAAAATGTCATCCTGATTCCCCATGGTTCTTTTGTTGCTTATCTTGGAATGGAAAGGAATAAAAAAATGAAAACTTTCTATTTTGGAAATAAACAGGTTCTTGACTGGGAGGAAGACCGGGAAAAGCAACATCAATGGCTAACCAAAGCACATATAGATACTCCACCCCAGTATAAAAATATTAAGGATGCAATATTCCCTGTCATCGTAAAATCGTTTGGTGCCGCAGGTGGATCCGGCTATTTTCTTGCTAAAAATCAACGAGATTTTGGTGAAAAAATCAAACTATTTAAGTCAAAAAGATATATTATTCAAAAATACATCACAGGAGTAACTCTTTATATTCACTATTTTTATTCTCCTATTGATAAAAAATTAGAAATTATGAGTATGGATCGACGATATGAAACAAACGCAGATGGATTAGGTCGAATTCCAGCATGGATACAGCATGAAGTAGAAATTCAACCAAGTTATGTTGTTGTGGGAAATAGTTCACTTATATTAAGAGAGTCCATGCTTCCACAAGCATTTGAAATGGGGGAAAAAATCATTGATGCATCAAAGTCTCTCATTGATAAACGTGGAATTTTTGGACCTTTTTGTTTAGAGACAATAATTACTCCTGACATGAAATTTTACGCTGTAGAAATTTCTGCGCGGATAGTGGCAGGGACTAATTTGTTCACTCATGGATCTGCATATTCATGGTTAAATTACAATGAACCAATGAGTACTGGAAGAAGAATTGCCCGGGAGATTAAATATGCAATTAAACAAAACAGACTTAATGAAATTTTAGATTAATGAAAAAACTTACATATAAACAATCAGGTGTAGATTATGACGCAATGGATCCTCTGAAAAGGATGGCTCAAATAGAAGGTCAAAAAACAGTAAAAAACCTAAAATTTAGCGGATTTCAAGAATATAAAAATTCTCGTGGAGAATCCGCATATGTTGTCGAAGGAAAAGATTCATATTTTGCGTGCGTTGAAGAAGGACTTGGAACAAAAAGCCTTATTGCAGATGACATGAGAAGCGTTACAGGCAAAACCTATTATGATAGTCTTGCGCAAGATACAGTTGCCATGATAGTAAACGATTTAATTACTGTTGGTGCGCAGCCGATTACAGTTCTTGCATACTGGGCGGTTGGAAACTCTAATTGGTTTAATGATAAAAAAAGGATGGAAGATCTCACAAAAGGTTGGGCTCATGCATGTAATCTTGCCGAGGCCTCATGGGGCGGTGGCGAAACTCCAACTTTGAAAGGAATTATTAAGACAAATATTATTGATCTAGCTGGTGCGGCATTTGGAATTATTAAACCAAAACAAAGACTGACTCTTGGAGACGAACTTCAAGCTGGAGATGCGATCATTCTTTTTCAATCAAGTGGAATCCATGCAAACGGACTTACCATAGCAAGAAAGATTGGAAGCAATCTACCCAAAAAATATGCAACGAAAATTTCAGACGGAGAAATGTATGGAGAGGCATTACTTAATCCAACAATAATATATACATCTTTGATAAGACAACTTTTTGAGGAGGGTATAAGGATTCACTATATGGTAAACATTACAGGGCATGGTTGGAGAAAAATAATGCGGCATTCAAAAAATTTCACTTATCGAATCCGTTCGATTCCCCCAGTTCCAAAGGTTATTCAATTTATAATGAATAAAGGACCGGTTGATATAAAAGAAGCGTATGCTAATTTTAATATGGGAGCTGGATTTGCAGTTTTTGTTCCGCAAAAAGATATCAAAAAAACAATAAAAATTGCAGAACAAAATCATATTAAAGCATATAATGCAGGAAGCGTTGAAAAAGGACAAAAACAGATTATTATTGAGCCTCTTAAGATCGTATACAAAGGAGATTTATTGAAAGTAAAGGCGTAAACTGTTTTGAATTCTTTTGTCGATTGGATAATCAAAGAGATCAAACTTCTTGTTTGATATTTTTTCATACACATCTATATATCTCTGTGCTAATTTAATGATAAGATCGGTCGCCATTTTTGGCGGTTGACCCTCCCCTGTGTAACCTCTTTTCGCATACCATAATCGCAAAAACTCCTTATCGAAATTATCAGGTTCTTGTCCTTTTTTCATTCTTTCTTTATATGTGTCTTCTACCCAGAATCGCGATGAATCCGGAGTATGAATTTCATCAATCAATGTCAATTTACCATCATAAAGTCCGAATTCATATTTTGTATCAACAAGAATAAGCCCATGATCTCTACACCACTTTGTCCCAAAATCAAAAAGATTCAAAGATGCCTTTTCCATCTGTTCGTATAATTCTTTCTGCACAAGACCACCGTTAACGATGTCTTCGCGAGTTAAGCGTTCGTCATGTTGTCCCACTTGCGCGTGTGTTGTTGGTGTAATAATAGGTTTGGATAAAATTTGATTTTTTATCATTCCTTCAGGGAATTCAATTCCATATATGTTTCGCTCACCCTTCTCATATGAATACCAGATTGATGTTTTTGTAACTCCTGTCATAAATCCTCTTACAACCATTTCAACAGGAATTGGTTGACAGTTTTTAGTAATCATTACGTTAGGATCTGGAACAGAAATCATATGATTATCAACAATATCTCTTGTTTTCTCAAACCAAAATTGTGAAAGAAGATTTAAAACAGCTCCTTTATATGGAATATGACCAAGAATAACATCAAATGCAGATTGTCTATCAGTAGTAATCAGGATTCTCTGATCATCTCGAAGATAAATATCTCTAACTTTTCCTTGAATCTTTTTTCCTAAATCTTTAATATCGACTGTTTTAAGAGTATGAGGAATTGCATTTTTTATCTTACCTTTTGTATCCATATTCGCTCAAAATATCTATCTACTTCTCATTCATTTCCTGAAGATATTTTTTATATCCAATCTTTCTTAATCTTTCATTCTTTTCTAGAACTTTTTTTGATTGTTGTGTCATATACTCATTTAATTTTACTCCTAAATTTTTATTTCCTCGCGCTAGAATTTTTATTGCTAGAAGTCCAGCATTTTTTGCAGCATTTATTCCTACTGTTGCAACTGGTACCCCCGGGGGCATTTGTACTATTGATAATAAAGAATCTAATCCTTTTAATGATTTGCTCTCAATTGGAACTCCTATTACTGGTCCGGAAAAATAAGCTGCACAAACACCAGCCAAGTGAGCTGCACCACCTGCTCCAGCAATAATTACGTCCACTTCACCTTTTGCAAGATCGATAACATATTGAGAAGTTTCTTTTGGAGTACGATGCGCTGAAAGAACGTTTATTTCATAGGAAATATTAAATTGCTCTAAAACCTCACAGACTTCCTTCATCACCGGTAAATCAGAATCTGATCCTAATAATATCGCAACTTTACTCATTGTTTTATTTTAGCTCGAATCATTTTAATTAACTGTTGGGCTCTCTCTGGAGCATCACCAATATGATTTTCTACATGTAAAAATTGTTCAATCTCGTCTTTTTCAATATATTGTAATATATTTTTGTTTTTCATCAATAAAAACTTCATGGGATTCTGCTTGCCTATCTGTACTTCTTCCCATGCTTTCATCGAAATTACTCTTAACTCCTCATGCATCTCCTGACGGTCAGCTCCTTTCCTCACTGTTTCTAGAATAATCTTCTCTGTGGCAAGAAATGGAGCGTATTGTTTGAGGTTGTAAGAAATCCTCTCTTTGTTCACAACGAGTCCAACGATAATTTTATCAGCTTTCATCATCATCTCATCGGTTGCTAGAAAAGCATCAGGAAAAATCACACGTTTATTTGCAGAATCATCCAGTGTTCTTTCTAAGTAGGAATGTGATGCATTTTCTAATGCGATAGTAGTCATTTGACTTATGAGTCGCCCAAGCGAACAAATATTTTCTGCTGTTAAAGGATTCTTCTTATAAGGCATTGAGGATGAACCTACTTGTTTCTTTCCAAATGGTTCGCTCCATTCTCCAAATTGAGCGGATTGAAGGATTCTTAAATCAGCAGCGTATTTCGAAAGCGATGATGAAATTGAAGCTAGTACTGACAAAGCAAGAAAATCATATTTTCTGGTATAAACCTGGTTGCTGATAACAGACGGCTCGAGTTCGAGTTTTTCCATAACTGTTTTCTCAAAAATAGAAAGGTTTTTAGTAAGAGTTTTATAACTTGCACTTGTTCCAACTGCTCCTTTCATTCCTTTTGCTTTAATTGTCTTTAATACATAATCTAGAAGCTCTAAATCTATAAGTAGATCCTGAGCATATAAACTCAGTCGATACCCTACTGTGGTTGGTTCTGCTGGTTGAAGATGGGTGTATCCAATAGTGGGAAGCTTAGAATATGTATCAATTTTTTGAGCAAAATGTTCTAATAATGTTATCAAATTATGCCTGATTAAGCCTAAAGCTTGTCTAATTCTATATGAGTCTGCATTATCAACAATATCCATGCTCGTTGCTCCAAGATGAATTTTGCCTCCACCGATTTTAGCTTTTTCAGCAAATTCCTTAATCGCAGCTACTACATCATGCTTTGTTTCTTTTTCAATTTCTAAAATACGCTCAATATCAATCTCATCCTGGTGACTTTTTAAATCTTTTAACTCACTAGCAGATACTAATCCCTCTTTATGCTGCACTTCAGCGAGAGCAATCCAAATTTTTCTCCAAATTTTATACTTATTCTTCTCGCTAAATATTCTACGCATCTCTTTTGATCCATAGCGCCATGAAAAGACTGATTGGTACGTATCAAAATCTATTTTCCCCATATACCGCTGTTGCACTAGGTTAAAATTGTTAATATTTTATTACTTCTTAACCCTTCTTTTATTTCAATTGCAATTCTTCTTCCTACATTTATTGGTTTCCCAAACAAATATCCACTATAAGGTGTGCTTGTTATGCCGGGAGAACCAGGAACTCTGGGGGAAACATCAACAACAACGATATCTTTTTTAGGAGGTCCAGGAGTGATAATTGATTGAAGAGCAAATGGACCTATTACTCCAGGCGAAAACATTTTTTCTGCAGTGGTCACGAAACGTTCTCCAAGTTCGTATATCTGGCTGAGCATTGATTCTAAAACAGTCACTGCGATGTGACCAGCCTCTTCATATTTAATACCAGTCTTTTTAATAAGCTCCTGGTGGTAAAATCCTGGAATTTTTGAAAATCCCTCGAGATTTGTCTGGCGACGTGTGTCTGTTCCTAATAATTCAAGCCTTTTATAAATAGGTGAATAAAAAAAATTGAAATTTACATGAACTCCGATAATAAATTCTTCAATAACGCTTTGTTCTAATTGCATTTTGGTAAAAATTTTCTGTTTCAATCCCTCATCAATTTTTTTTTGATAATCTTCATAACTATCAACAATAAAAAAAGCTCTTTCAAATCCTCTTTCTTTTTCTAAAATTTTAATAAGACATAATCTATCAATTTCTCTAGGATCAGAAAAAATCTTTGGGTAACGAATACCTGCTTGTTCTAAAAGATTATATTGATTAAAACCAAGGCTCCGTTCTTCAATTTTCAACATATAACGATTGCCAAACATTGGTATTTTGAAGGTATTTTCTATAGCTTCATAATCCGAGTCAAGATATACTTCAAAAGATCTATGAGGAACAAAAATTACATTCTTTGAACGTAAAAAGTCTTGGTTTTTTTTAACCAAAATTTCATTAAATTTTTCTAAAGCAAGGGTTTCATCAACGCATCCGAGATCATTTTGTGATTTGAAGTAATAATTATATGGTCTGTCTCGTCCAATTTGAGTTACCACGAGCGTCCTAAAGCCCTCATCCTTTGCCCCCCTACAAACCTCGAGAGCACTGTGACTACCTAAAACACCAATAGTAAGATTTTTCTTATCATATTGTTTAAAAATATTATTGATATTCATACCATTGATGCTTGCAATCTCTGTAAGCTTTCTTTCTTTCCCAATACTTCCATTGATTCGTTTAAAGGTGGAGTAACTTTTTTACCTGTAATCGCTACACGTACATACATAAAAAACTTACTAAAAGATATGTTGAGATCTTTTGCTACCACTTGCATATTTTCCCCGATATTATCTGCTTTCCAGTCATTATCACCTATCTTCTCAAGTCCATCATAGAGAGTTTTCAAAATTTCTCTATATTCTGAGAGATTGATTTCATACTTGTTTGGTTTTTCAATGAAAAACCGACAATATTCATCATATTCCTTGAGAGTTTTTATTCGCTCCTGAATCAGGGGAGTCGTCTTTTCTACTATATCTTTTGGGTATTGATCGCCGAAATACTTTAGAATTTGAGATTGGAGATTGGAAATTGGAGATTGTCTGATATATTCTCCATTCATCCACTCAAGCTTTCTCATATCAAAGATTGGTCCAACAGTGTTAATTCGGGAAAGATCAATTACTTCAACAAACTCTTCCAACGAAAAAATTTCTTCTTCCTTAGGATGAGACCAACCCATAAGCGCAAGAAAATTTAATACAGCATCTGGAAGAAACCCTTGTTGGAGATACCACGATGCCCAAACTGGATTTTTTCTCTTAGAGAGTTTTGATCTATCTGAATTTCGCAATAGTGGCATATGAATATATGTGGGTTTCTCCCATCCAAAAAATTCATGTAATAAAATATGTTTTGGTGTTGACGATATCCACTCTTCACCCCTAATAACATGTGATATCTCCATAAGATGATCGTCTACAACGACTGCTAAATGGTAAGTGGGATAACCATCAGATTTGAGAATAACCTGATCATCTAAAGTGTTGCTTTCCACAGAAATTTCACCACGAACCTCATCCTGAAAACTTATTTTCCTATCATCTGGAATCTTCATGCGAATTGTATGAGGTGTTAATTTACCATCTGAAGCCGCGGGTTGGTCGTGAGATTTGAGATTACGACAGTGTCTGTCATACATAGACATTTTTTTTTCTTCCATCATGTGTTTACGTACTTTCTCAAGTCTATCTGGAGTACAGAAACAGTAATAGGCGTGACCCTGCTCAACAAGCTGTTCTGCATATTTTTTATACAAATCAAGTCTTTCAGATTGACGGTATGGACTAAATGGACCATCTTTGTCTATTCCTTCATCATAGTCCAAGCCAAAATCCTTAAGTGTTTGCATAATTCTTTGTTCTGACCCTTGTATCAATCTCTTTTGATCAGTATCTTCAACACGTACAATGAAATGACCCTTGTGTTTTCGTGCAAATGCCCAGTTAAAAAGCGCGGTATAAAGGTTGCCAATATGAAGATCTTCACCAGTGGGAGAAGGAGCAATCCGGGTCCTTACCATGCTTGAATTATAACACTAGGTAACTTATATTTAAATTAGGAGTAAGATGTTAAATTACTAAGACTATGACCTTATCTGAATTTTCCTTTACAGTACGCAGGGCAGCACCAGTCGTTATCCTAGGCTTTACTTTATTTATTGTATTTTTTGTATTGATGCGTATGCTTTTTACTGCTCTAAGGCCATCAGCTCCGCAGACAGTCTACACTCCTGCTTTTGGAAAAATTGATCCGATAACTTTTTCTCAAAAAATAGATTATCCACCTAATCCACTATTTACTATTGATAATATCGAGGGTCGACCCATTACGGCTTCATCATCAGCCGATATCTATTTTGTACCACAACCAACTTCACGATTCGGTTATGCTCAAGCATTATCATTTATGGCAAAAGCTGTAGGATTTAGTCCTGAAACAAACTATGCGCTAACCGGAACGGAAGCAGTATATGAAAATGGTTCACAACGATTAAAGGTGGATATCTCAAATTTCAACTTTACATTTGACTTAAATTTTGAACAACAACCCGAAATTTTCGATAATACTATTATTCCTGACGAAATCAATATATTAAACTATGCGATCGAATTCCTGCGAAAAATGAATCGATATCCGAGCGAGCTCGCCCAAGGGACAAATAATGTTATTTATCTTAAATATGAACCAACAACGAAAGAGTTTAATGTCGTAGAAAATATTAGCGATGCAAATGTTGTTGAAATTGACCTTTTTCCTCCTGATATAGGAGTATATCCTATCGTTCCCCCAAAATACTTCAATAGTCAAAATTATGTCGTTATGGTTTTCAAACCAAGAGGTTATCAGGTCATTAAAGCGCAGATAAAACATTTCTCAAAAGACATTGAGTCTGCTGCGCCATATCCGCTTAAGTCAGGTGATCTGGCATGGGAGGAATTAAAAAATGGAAAAGGCACAATTGTCTCCTCTGGTCAAAATACTAATCAAATAACGATTCGCGAAATGTTTGTTGGATATTATGATCCTGATATTTATCAACCTTATTTCCAGCCCGTATATGTCTTTTTAGGAGATAACAACTTCGCAGCATATGTTCCAGCTATTCAGGAAGAATACGTAAAAATGATAGACGAGTCACTCTAAGGCTGGGTATACCCTATATTACTATTTATCCACCCAACGATATTTTCTGTATCAGTGAATCGATCCTCGCTCTTCATCAATACAATTAAATATTCAAAACCATTATGTTTATAAAAAGTTATAAGATTTTCCCCCGCCTCCTCTGTCTTTCCTGTTTTTAATCCTCCAACTCCGGGAATTTCACCTAATAGACGATTGATGTTATATAGTGGATGAAAATATCTAAAATCTACATCTGACACTGTGATGCTTTTTGTTGAAACGATTTTCGATAATGTCTTATTTTGTAATAGAGCTCTCCCTGCTAATGAAAGATCAAAAGGTGTTGAGTATTGTTTAAATGAATCAAGTCCAGCAGGATTTTCAAAATGAGAATTTTTCATTTGTAGATTAAGTGTCTTTTTGTTCATTGCGTCAATAAAAACATCGTATCCTCCTGGATAATTATCAGCAATAACATAGGCGGCATCATTTCCCGAATGAATAAGTACAGCATATAAAAGATTCTCAAAGGTCATTTTTTCTCCAATAATTAAATCTGCAGTTTGGCCGATATTAATGACACGTTTTACTTCTAAAACATCCTCTAGCTGAAACGCATCAAATGCAGTGAGTGCAGTTATTACTTTTGTTACTGAGGCTGGCAAAAATTTGTTCTCAATATTTTTCTCAAATACAGGAGTAGCTGATGACAGATCAACGATATATGCTCCTTGTGCAGAAATTTCTGGTTTTATGGTAGTGTTTATTATGTAAGGAATCTTTCCTACTTCATAAATTGTTTGTTCTGTTGACTCAGAAGCAAATAAGTCTCTATGATATGAAAAAAAATGGAGATAGTAACTATTTCCTGGATAGAATAAAAAAAACAATGAAAAGAACGAAAAAAGCAAAAATGTTCTAAGTTGAAACCATGTAAGAGTTGATGTTTTTTTTGACTCTCGATGAGTTTTTCTTGACATAGGAGAATATGTTATTTACCCTCATGTATATTAATCCCTAATTCTTCCAGTTGTTCTTTCTCAACAGTGGAAGGCGCATGCATGACAGCTGTTTTCCCACTAGATGATGCTGGAAATGCAACGATTTCTCTTATAGAAGGCTCTCCAAGTATTACCATAAGAAACCTATCTAAACCTGGCGCAATACCGCCGTGAGGTGGTACACCATAAGTAAAGGCCTCAAGCAAGTCTGAAAATCTATCTTTCTGTTCTTGTGTAAAACCGATTAGAGTAAAAACTTTTTCTTGGATCTTCGGATCATGAATACGAATACTTCCACCACCAACTTCGAATCCATTAAGCACAAGGTCATGTTGTAATCCACGAACTTTGCCGGGATCTTTATCCAGTAAAGGAATATCTTCCTGGCGTGGCGCTGTAAACATATGATGTGATGGAGCATATTTTGATTTACCCATACCATGATAAAAATCTTCCTGAGATTGTTCAGTAAATAAAGGAAAATCGACTATCCATGCAAAAGCAAGTTCATCTTTATCCTCTTTATTTTTGCGAAGATCTGGTCTATCACTTTTATACTTCTCTATCGTTTCTTTATGCGAAATCCGAGGCCATGGTGATTCTTTGATTTTTTTATGTGGAAATACTTTCTTAATAAGTTCTGTAAAGAGTTGCTCTGTCAACTCTAAAATATCCTCTTGCGTTACAAAAGACATCTCGATATCCAACTGAGTAAATTCACCATATGCTCGATCTGCTCTAGGGTCTTCATCACGGAAACATCGAGCGATCTGAAAATATCGCTCAATACCAGCAACCATTAATAACTGTTTATATTGCTGAGGGGATTGCGGGAGAGCATAGAACTTTCCTCTTTGGAGTCTTGACGGGACGATAAAATCTCGAGCTCCTTCTGGAGATGTTTTGGTTAATATAGGTGTTTCTATTTCGATAAATCTTCTCTTGGTTAAAAAGTCTCTCATGAAAGTAATGACTTCGCTACGCGTCCTAAGATTTTTAAGCATTCGCTTCCTACGAAGATCGAGATAGCGATAATTATGGCGGACTTCCTCATCTACTTCATAGCCGTCTGTATCTATGGGCAAGGGTAAAGAATTACTCTTTGAAATGATAGTAAAATCTTTTAATTCAATTTCAATTTTTCCTGTCGGGATCTTATCATTGATCAGATTGTCTGGACGTGATTTTATAACACCTGTTACTCTAACTACATCTTCAGATGATATCTCAGAGAGTTGAGGACCACCAACAATTTGTACAATTCCAGTAGAATCTCGAAGATCGACGAAAACTACCTTTTTATGATCTCTTATTGTTTCAGCCCATCCATATAATTCGACTTCCTCTCCTATTCTGGTAATTGTTTCTTCAATAAAGATCTTTTTCATGTGAGTATTATAGCTTATGTAGAATCTCCCTCACAACTCCCTTCACCTTTTCCTTTCCATTCCACTCATCAACGTGCAGATTATATATAACATCGATAGTATCTCCATGTTTTAAGTTAATCGATTTTTCAGCTCCGTTGAAATAAATAAGTTCCAAAAATATATCATCCTTTCGAAGCAGTAGTTTTAAATGCTTCTGATCTTTTCCAACAAGCATGATATCTTGCAATATAGCCTGCGATAAGAATACCGGAGTGCTATTACCTATACCGAAGGGCTCAAGCATTTCTATTTTTTTAGCTAGTGATAAAGAAACTTTTTGAAGAGGAATTTCCATATCTATAATGATGTGTTTCACGAGCTGATTTTTCTTGATTTCTTTGTCAGCTTTCATTATGACTTTCTTTATAAACTCATCAACTTTTTTTCTTTCTATTGTAAAACCAGCAGCCGCAGTGTGACCACCAACATCAATGAGTATTTCTTGAAGATCACGTAAAAATTTAGTTATATCAATTCCAGGAATCGAGCGAGCAGACCCTTTTGCAAAACCATCCGAGCTCGTCATTATGATAACCGGTCGATGATACATATTCATAAGTTTTGAAGCGATAAGTCCAATTATGCCTTCTTCCCAGAGCTTAGAGAAAAGCACGATAATTTTTGAGGCTGGATCGACTTTTTGTTCTGCTTCCACTACTGAATGTTCAACAATGTCTTGCCTCGTCCTATTTGTATTCCCCGCTTGTTTTGCTAACTCCCGAGCTTGATCTATAGAATTTGTGCATAATAACCTTAAAGCTTCAATACCGTGTTTTAGTCTTCCAAAAGCATTGATTCGAGGAGCTATAATAAATCCGATATCGTATGTCGTAATTGACCTATTATCAATACGTGCTTCTTTTAAAACTTCTTTCAAACCAGGTTTTTTTAATTTTGAAAACGCTTCAAGGCCATATTTTGCTATGCTTCGGGATTCGTCAGTAAGTGGCACCAAATCTGCAATAGTACCAATAGAGGCGAGTGCAAGATGGTCGTTACTGAATTGAGATTTGAGACCGCTGGCCGGCGGTGATATTTGAGAATGCCTATCTCCAAAACTGTTGACGAGCTCCTTTGCAAAAAAATACGCGACACCACTTCCGGAAAGCTTACTTGTATGAAAAACTGCAAAAGCATCTTCGGGTTCAGTTTCTTTTTTTTGATGATGGTCTGTTATGATAACTGGAATTCCGAGTTTCTTCGCATATGTTATTTTTTTATGAGCTACGATACCATGATCAACACTAATAATAAGTGCAGGATCGTACTTCTCTTTTATATGATTGATTCCTTTCTCTGAAAAACCATATCCCTCTTTTTTTCTATCTGGGACATACGGCATGACGTTAAATCCTAAAGTATGTAATGTCTCCCAAACAATCGCGCCTCCGGTAATCCCATCCGCATCATAATCCGTGTATACGATAATAATTTTTTTATTCTCCTTTATCTTATTGAGAAGGTTTAATATTTTCCTCCAACTTTTTCGATGAGACACTTTATTTTCAAAAAAATGTCCTAGTGAGATTTCGTCTGGATGTCGAGGATTTAAAAAAATTTCAATATTTTTTATGCCACGATCTTTGAGAAGATACTGAAAAATAGCGTCTTCGCTGGTGTTTGATTTAATTGTCCGTTTTATATCAACCTCCATATAGATTTAATGATTTAAATTAGTGCTTATTCAAGCAATCTACTATAGTACAATACAAATATGAAAAAGTCATTAAAAATACCACAATTTGTCGAAAATTTTATGGATGTTTTTCGTAAAAACGGCTATAAAATTTTTGTGGTCGGAGGCGCAGTTCGGGATCTTTTATTAGATAGATCAACACAAAATTGGGATTTTACAACAAACGCAAAACCAGATGAAATTCAAGGGTTTTTTGATAAATCAATCTATAATAATGACTTTGGAACTGTCGTTATTCCAATACAAAATACTGCAACCTCAAAAATAAAATTCATCTTCGAGGTGACTCCTTTTAGAAAGGAATCTTCTTACGACGATTTTCGCCACCCAACACATATAGAATGGGCACAAACTATTGAGGAAGATTTACAGAGACGCGATTTCACCATAAATGCACTCGCTTATGACGGTAAGCACCTTATTGATATTTCAGAGAGTCAACACGACATTGAAAAAAAAATTATTAGAGCGGTCGGTGATCCAGATCAAAGATTTAAAGAAGATGCTCTACGTCTGATGCGCGCAATTAGGTTTGCGTCGGAGCTCGAATTCCTTATTGAAGAAAAGACCCATAAAGCAATTGCACATAACGCCCATTTAATCCAAAATATTTCTTGGGAAAGGATTCGCGAGGAATTTATAAAAATTCTCTCGTCAGATCATCCTGCAGAAGGTATTATTTTCCTCAAGCAAACTGGTTTGTTAAAATTTATATTACCAGAGCTTGAAGCGTGCTTTTCTATTGAGCAAAAAAGTCCAAAAAGACATCATATTTACGATGTTGGAACACACTCTATTGAGACTCTTCGACATACTCCAACTAAAGACCCGATAACAAGATTTGCTGCTCTTTTACATGATATTGGAAAAGTCGAAACTGTTCAAAAAGATAAACAAACTGGTGTTATAACTTTTCATGATCATGAAATTATAGGTGCAAAGAAAGCTGAGGGCGTTGCTTATCGTTTCAGATTATCCCGCAAACAAAAAGAAAAACTCGTCACGCTTGTTCATAGACATATGTTCTCTGTTCAAGAAAAACAGACTGATAAAGCTATTCGAAGGTTTATACGGACTGTTGGAACAGAAAACTTACAAGACGTCTTAGATCTTAGGACTGGGGACAGAATAGGATCGGGTTCACAACCAACCTCATGGAGAACAGAACTTTTTAAGAAAAGACTTATCGAGGTACAGAAAAAACCATTTACTGTCCACGATCTAAAAATCACAGGAAATGATGTTATGAAAACACTTGGTTTACCACCCGGGCCAAAAATTGGTGAAATTTTGGAACAACTATTTGAAAAGGTTGCTGATGGAACATTAAAAAATGAGAAGAAAATTCTTCTGGAGGAGCTCTCCAAAAATGAGAAATAGATTTGCGTCACTTTAGTTGATTGATTAACTAAAATTAAATCCTTCTCCACTAATCGTCGTCTCCTCTCCATGGCCGGCGTAGACAATTGTTTCTTTTGGAAGTTTGAATAATTGTTTAAGCGATGTTTTAAGGTCATTAAAATTACTGTATGAAAAATCATATCGGCCGATCGCGGAATGAAAAAGAGTATCCCCAGTAAAAATGGCATTTTCTTCTTTGAAGTAGAAACAGCATGATCCTGGTGTATGTCCGGGGGTAGGGATAATTTGAAATTTGAAACCGCCAGCCGGCGGTGAAATTGAAAAATTCTCTTTTAATTCTACTAAATTCCTCGGATCAACGATCACTGGTTCATATCCTAAAAAGTACTTTGCTGTCTCTCTTAATCTTTTCACAAGGAACAAATCATCTGGATGAATATATAAAGGAATATTGTAGGAAAGCTGAATTTCCCCTGCAGCCATAATATGATCAAAATGTCCGTGTGTTGCAAGGAGCGCAACTGGTTCAAGATTTTCTCTCTGAATTTTTTCTAATATAAAATCTGCTTCATCAGCTGGATCGATGATCAAGCACTTATTTTCTTCGATAAGAAGATAACAATTCGCCTGTAACTGTCCAAGTGAAAGTCGTTGAATAAGCATGCTAAATTATATATCTTACTAATCCAAAATATTCTCAAATTTCAAATTTCCAATCTCAAATCCTAATCTTGTATACTAAGACTATGCTCGACACCCTAGCTGAAGCTCCGGAAGTTGCCATCATACCTCCAAGAGAAGCTTATATGCCTTTCACGCACGCAGGGGCAGAAAAAATAATACCCGCTGAAGACAGCAGAGGTTCTCTACAACATGGTCTTGAAACACTTGTAAGCGCTTATGAGACTGCAAGAGTTGCGCATGGAGTAACTTATGAAGATGGTATATCAGGTTTGATTGCTGATCTTGCTGGAGATATACGAGGAAGTCAGGATGCTCAAAAAGTGCTTGCTGTTGCTCAAAAATATCTAAGCCGCGATGAGCTTCGAGCTGTTGTACAATTTTTCCAGCGAACAAACACATTTTGGAACGACTTACTAGCACGAGCGGAACTTGAGCGATCTCTTTATACAGGCAAGCTAAAGGAAAATTCTGAGAGAAAACTGCAATTAGGTAGTTTTCAGCAGAAACTTGCTCATTTACTTTATGAGATGGGCCATTATCATCCTGATAGTGTAGAGCGCCGAGTATTTGAACTGGCGATGAAACTTATTGACGAATTTGCCGGCAGAGAAGATAGCGGTTTATTTGCGGAAATTCAGGGGATTCTTGACGGCGCAGGCGCTCAGGCCGCGCTCATGAGAGGATTTCAAGACAGTGATTATGTTGTGATCATTCCCGACCCTGATGATAGAATCGAGATGGGAGCAACTGATTTAAAAGGTGTTGATTTCATGGTTATCGATCAAAATGGAAAAATAATCTGTGTCGACGCTAAGGGAAACCGGTCAAGACAATGTGATTATCCAACCGTTACAGATCGTTCAGTTCCTGCTATGACCCGTGACCACATGTTCAAGTATCTTAGTGGTAATAATCCTAGAGACGACGATTCGTATCCAGGCATTGCTACTGCAAGGAGACAATACGCCCGCTCTCTTGATATGTCCCATGTAGTAGTTACCCTTCCAACAAGAAAACAATTCTTGTCCACCGGGCAAATCAATCCTAATTATAGAGGACCATTCATGCACTCTATTATAAGTGAAGCTGAACATATCGGAGAATATGAGACCGTTGCGTAGACCGGACGACGAAACAAGAGATAGTTTACTTGCCCAAATTCTTGGGGTGGATTTTGATCCAACGAGAGAATATACGCCTGGTGAAATTATTCAGATGGGGGTAGATGCTGCACGCCACATGGTGCAAGGATTATTCGAGAATCCTCATACAGGTCTGGAAGATCCAAAGCTCGATACTGAAATCCCAGACGAACAACCTATTTCAACTTCGGAAGGGGGTGATCCAGAAAATGATGTTTAATATTGAAAACATTAATCTCGTTGCAGTATTAATTGCGGCAGTTATAAGTATGGTTATCGGATATATATGGTACTCTCAGGGGGTATTTGGTAAGGATTGGATGAAAATGATGGGACTCAAAGAAAGTGCTATGAAAGGAGACATGGCAAAAAAAAGCATGATGGCTGGATTTGTAGCTGAACTCTTAACAGCATATATACTTGCACACTTAATCAATATCCTTGGTGTTATAACAGTTCCAGAAGCACTTCAGCTTGGATTTTGGCTTTGGTTAGGTTTCAGAGCTACACTTGAGATTGGAAATCAACTTTGGGGAGGACATCCAATGAAAATGTTTTATATCAATAGTGGATACCGTCTCGTAAGTATGTTAGCCATGGCAACAATCCTAACAACATGGGTGTAGAAAAGGAAATTGAAATTTGAGATTTGAAATTGGAAAGTGCAGTATACTATACGTATGGATTTACAAACTATTTTTTATATTATTGGTATTATTTCGATGTTTCTATGGATAGCTCTTTTTATCGTTGTGATCGTCATGCTCTATAGAATCAAACAAAGTGTTGAGTCGTTTAAATCAGGATTTACAGGAAAAGTTGTTTCACTCTTTAAAGAGAAAAATGTTGAACTTGCGAGCGCTCTCGGCCTTACTGTAGCTCACTTTGTGATTGATAAGCTTAAGAAAAGTAAAAAATCAAACTAACTTTATCTACAAGCTTACTTGCTCATCTAATAATATATATACTTCTTTCCCAAAATCATTTATTCCTACAAATTTTCCCTTACCTTTGATTATGGCTTCATATGGAGCGCATGCAAAACAACCCATCTTTTCATCTTTGCTGCATTTGTAGTGATTGAGTTGCTTAGCAAGCTTTATTCGAAGTCCAACTTTCATAATTCTGTCATATGAATCCTTTTCATCAGGAAGAATAACTTCTTGAAGCTCTTCAGACTTACTAAGATACCAATAACTCATTTTGCTTATATCTCTACTCTGACAATTCTTTGCAAGTAGATAATAGATAGGAAATTGCAAAGAATCATCCTTTTCTTCTCTTTGTCCTGTTTTAAAATCAATTATGTGTACGGAATCACTATCTTCAAGATATTCTATCCAATCAATTTTTCCGCATAAAATCATATTTTCTTCAACTGAAAACCAATAATATGGCACATCTTCTTTTATCTTTACTGCTTTTTTTGCAATTGGCCCAGGGTTAATAGAAATTTTTTTTATCATTTCAAGACCCCGCTGTTTGAAATTTTCCTCTTCTTCAGGATTTCTAAATCCACCCTTTTCTCCAGAAATTTTTTCCCATTCAGTATGCAATCTTTGTTCAAGAGGTTTTATAAATCTTTTTTCGACAGGAAGTGTCGAAAGCATATCAAGAACACTATGCACAACATGTCCTAAAGCTAGAGGAGGATTGATGATAGCGATCTTTCTTCCTGTTCGAGGATTTTTGTAAATATTTGCATAATAGTATGCTTTCGGACATGAAAGGAAGTCAGAAATAGATGAATATGAAAGCCACAAAGCAGAAAATTTGTCCTTGACCATATTGAAGTCTAGTATAGCACATGATTCTACTTCGACTTTAATTTCTCAAGACCGACTAAAAGTGGTGTTGCGATAAATGGTGATGAATAAGTTCCTGTTATTGTCCCTATCAAAAGAGCTGCAGCAAAAAATTTAAGAGTCAGTGTTCCAAAAATTACCAATGGAATTAACATCAAA
>MFZX01000023.1 GCA_001788095.1 Candidatus Roizmanbacteria bacterium RIFCSPHIGHO2_12_FULL_37_23 | reverse complement strand
TCGTCACATCCCCTGCAATCTTGGGAGTGGGGAGAAGCAAGGAAGCAAATGGGAATCGATGTGTTACGAATAGGAGAATTCCAAAAAGATAAACTCATAAATGTCTTTACTATTACTTTTCACAACATTCCATACACATCGTTGACCATTGGTTACCTTCCACGATCAGTGATGCCAAAAGATGAACTATTAAAAAAAATACACGAAGAAGGAAGAAGGCGCAATGCGATTTTTGTAAAAATTGAACCATATATTGTAACTGAGAATAAAAATTTAAAAGCGGAGGATACATTCTCAAATCTCAAATTTCAAATCTCAATTCGAACTTCTCCCCACCCTCTTTTCCCCAAGTGGACACAAATGATCGATCTTACGCTCCCTGAGGAAAAACTTTTGGCGAACATGAAACCCAAAACTCGATATAACATTCGTGTCGCACAAAAGCATGGAGTAATTATCAAGGAAATGACCAATAACGTGGGATTTGAGATCTTTTCAAAATTGTACTTTACCACAACAAGCAGGCAAAAATATCACGGCCACAATGATATATACCATAGAACAATTTTTGAAACTTTAAAAAAGGATATCTCACATATTTTTATTGTTTTTTATAAAAATATTCCTCTTGCAGCCTACCACGTGTTTTTGTTTAACAAAGTGCTTTACTATCCCTATGGGGGATCGTCAGAGGAGCACAAGGAAGTCATGGCATCTAATCTTTTAATGTGGGAAGTAATGAATTTTGGAAAAAAACATGGTGCAAAGGTTTTCGACATGTGGGGTTCGCTTCCTTCAAATTATAACCGGTCAGCTCCTTGGTCTGGATTCACTCGTTTTAAGGAAGGCTATGGTGGAGAATTTGTAGAATTTCTTGGGAGTTATGATATGATCATAAACAGATATATTTATTATCTTTATAATATTGTATATAAACTCCGCAGACTTATTCTATAGGTAAGATACCCTACCTAAACACTCACACATCTTGCAACTTGTTTTCAAATTACAAAATGGGTGAGTGGATGGTTTCAAGCGGGGTTGCCCCGAAGCGCGTATCTGCAGCGAGCGCAGACTAGCATAACCTGTCTTACGACAGCGCTCTCCACCATCCACATACCCTGGAAGTCGTTTCCTCGTATCAACCTTCGAGACTTCGGAGGTAGTTGAGGTCGTCGGTGATTGACCCGATATACTCCGTAAGCCTACGTTGGCAGGTAGGACAGAGCACTACAGAATCATCGTACTCGTCAGTGAAGATCCGAGCTTCTTGCCGAAGATGGCTGTTGCCACACCAACCGCATTGTACTCTCGGTTCTTCGAGCTGGCCTTGTTGGTTCACTAGGGTCTCTCCGTTCTACTGTCTTGTTGCTTCGATAGCTTCCAGGAGGGTCTGCGTGTCTATTGTTACAGATCCCGTGAGCGCACCAGGCGCATCGTCGGTATCTATGACATCCAGAAACGAGAAGACCTCTAGGAAGGCAAGGATGGTTACTGCCAGAATGCCCAGGATTGGGCGGTCGAAGTGTTCGACGAGCGCAAATCCCGTGACGAGGATCACACTTGTCGCTAGGAACCGGTGCAGGCTATCCGGCAGATTCTGTCGAAGCCTCAACATGACGAAGTCTGCGAAACCCGTCATATTGTTGAAATCCACTACGGCTAGCCATGGGAACTCACTGCCCATCTCCGATCGCTTTGCCACAAGGGCATCCTCCATCGCGGACGCTCTCGTTGTCATGGTTGTAGTAGACTCTCTCTTCGTGACATAGTTGTACAGAGAATTCAACCAGTCATGAAGGGATTGGCGGAACGCCTCGGACGACGTATCGCTGCCACCCATGGTTTTGATCCATGTCAGCAGTGATTTTGCCGAACTTGCGGTATTTGCCAGCGCGATCTCTGTAGAGTCGTACTGGTTTTGAGCATAGGTCTTGGCTGTTGCTACAGCAAAGACCGCGACGAGGATGAGGAGCGTAAAGACACGATCCGGCATCTCCTGGACTTCCAGTCCGAGATAGCTGATCAAAGTCTTTGCTCCTGCTGCACAGACGGCGGCTACGATAGCCGAGTTGAAGACTCCTATTCGGAAGAGAATCCTCTCGACGTTTTTGAACATGGTCCAGCTCCTTTCGCTGTATGCAATCGAACCCAAGTATTTATAAGACTGCTTATATACACATGGGTTCGATTGCGCGTGCTTCCAGAGTTTGTCAAAGAGCTTTCTACAATCGAGGTTTTCAACAGCATTAATTGATCCTCGGATATTATAGAAATCGGACACTTGTCCTTTGCTAAATTATTATAGGTCTAAGTGTAGCTTTATACCTGATTTTAATCTGAGTATCTTAGGGTTTGTTATAAAGACCTAAACACTATGTTAAAATATATAAGGAATATGCAAATAGCGCCTTATTACAAGAGACTTCTACAGAATATCAAGGAGCAAATTAATCGATCTCACTCGAAGAGTTATATTGGAATGTTTGATTCAGGTAAGAATTACATGTTTAGACTCTTGGTAACAGAAGATCTTAATCTAAAAGACACACTATTTATACCACTTGATTTATCCTCAGGAGATATTATTAAAGCATTTCAAACAGGGTCATCTCTTATAAGATCAAGTGTCGAAATTGAAAATTTAGACCAAATGTGGGAAGAAATTAGTTCTCGATCTAAGCAAAGATCAGTAGTTTTAGCATTTAATCTTCCCTATGGAGGAGAGCAGGATTTGACTTTTTTTACTACCTTATATTCATGGAAAAACCTTCTCCGTGATAAATTAAACTGGATAATATTTGCTAATTACGGAATTTTTAACTGTAAGGTTTCTGATAGGAGTGCCTTCGATAAGGTCGTCCTATCAAATGTTACTCCAATTTTGCCTCTTGATAAAAAGAGCTCTGAAATAGTTATCGATAACTATAATAAATATTTTGGTCCAATAGAAAAGTCTAAACGAAAGAAAATTATTGAATTGTCAGGAGGTAACCCAGGATTTCTAAAAAGCCTTTATCTTCTTGCTCAGCAGAAAAGATTAGACCTTTGGGAACATGATGAACAATTACAAGTTCGTATTAAGAAACTTTTTGACGAGCTCTCACCAAAAGAACTATCGACACTTGCAAATTTGGAAGAACAGGGAAAAAAAGAAACGAAGAATTTTAAACAACTAGAAAAATTTGGGTATATTTATCATGAAAGACTATTTTCTCCCATCCTCGATAAATTCATATCTCGGTATTATACAAGCAATACGAACATGTTTTCTTCCACACAGCTTAAAGTTTTTAACTTACTTAGGGAAAAATATCCTCAGATAGTTTCTCGGGACGAAATAGGACGAACCATGTGGGGAGCTCGCTGGACTCAAGAATATTCTGACTGGGCCTTAGATCGAATGATTCATGAAATTCGTAACAAACTAAAGAAATCTAGTAATGAATGGTTTTTAAAAACAAAAAGAGACCTTGGTTATTTTTTAACTAAAAACCGTGATTGATCAGAGAGAACTTGAACCTTTGCAAAGGCAGCCTCAGTTTGTTTTTATATCTCCACTCTCCGAACAGGTAGATAGTTTTTTCGAAGTTATTAATGGACAGCTTTCGCAGGAAACAAGAGATGCGCTAGGTTCAAGAGAGATAGAGTTTAGACAATTACTTGCTGTTAACAACCTATTCAGTAGTGGTCATGATTCCTTCGCAGGAGCAAAGGTTGAGCTTCTAAGACGAATGAAAGAACAAGATCCTGGTTCAGAAAGTGATTTAAGTAAAGAATGGGGAATTCCTGAGGATGTTATTGTTCAATATGCCCATGAGAGGGAGTTAATAGAAGGAATTATTACAACAGAACGAAGTCGTGAAGAAATTTCCACCGATACTGTGCGAGTACTAGGGAGAAACTCTTTACCGTTGGAAGCATACACTATTTCAAAAATTGCAGAAGGTGCATCCGGGACAAAGCCTGATTTGGTTGTGTTACAAAGATTAG
This sequence comes from Candidatus Roizmanbacteria bacterium RIFCSPHIGHO2_12_FULL_37_23, assembly GCA_001788095.1. GTDB lineage: Bacteria > Patescibacteriota > Microgenomatia > UBA1406 > HO2-37-13b > 2-12-FULL-37-7b. The sequence continues at coordinate 21,611 of MFZX01000023.1, read as the reverse complement.
CAAGAGTTTTAAAAGTCTATACAATAGGAAAAACAGATATATGGAGTGGTAACGATTATTCACTTCATAGCACTTTATATGCTATGGAAGCATGTTTGAAGGACCTTGCTTTCTATCTGGAAATGCCACATGTTTATGTTTTTTCAAACAATGTAGCTACGAGAACTACTGGTATCGATCCAACAGAGAGATACAATGTTCAGTATCTTACCGATTTAGCAAGACATATATTAGTTACAAATGATATGCTCGATAGAGAAAGTGGTAGCGAGAGAGTTCAAGTGATTGGATCTGTTGCTCCTGTAAAATCAGTTATGACAGAACTCCTTGAAGATGAAGTCGTGAAGAGAAAACTTGTTGAGCTGTTAAGTACTGACGATCTTCGTAACTTGGAAGCCATTTTATTGTCTGGAGTGTCACCGGACCATACAGTCGAAGCTGTTATTAAAAGAGGATTTACGAAATATGATAAGCTGCGCTGTAGAATTTTGGTAGCTGATACAGAGATGTTTGACCAAGTTGTTAGCAGAGTTGAAAGAGCAAGGAAAAGACGTCTTTTTGGAAGAAAAATTTTAGAGATGCTCAGAATTAAGCCTCTAGATAGTCCACAAATAACAGACCAACTTCAGGGATATATGCGTTTGACTTTATATGCGGATAGAGCTCCTGAGAGACGAAAGGAACCGATTAGTTCCGATCCTCATAGAAGAGTACTTGATCATATGGCAAATATTCCCGAAGGTGCTCTTGGTTATGCTGCAGTTCATGTTCGTATGCCAGTTGTTGTAGATACTAACAGAGGTAAGAGTCTCCCCCTTTTTGAAACACAGGTAAGGTTGGGCGGAAAGAGTCTTGATGTTATGTATGCAGCTGCAGAAGCCGTGTATGATGTAGACGGAGATTTTAGTAAAGCGGGTTTAAGCCCAAGATTAATTAAATCAGTTCATGATGGTTCACATGAAGAAGTCGAGCAGTTTATTCTGCAGCAGGCGGCATGAAGTTTTTTTGCGAGAAAGATACGAGGCGTTTTTTTATTGACTCCTGTTTCTCTTCAGGCAGTGTTGGTAGTACGTCCTGGAAAAAGAGCTTGATATTGTTTCCTAAAACATGTTGATACTCTTTGAGATATTCTTCTTCTGAAATAACTTTAAAGATACTTTTTTCATCAAATCCATCGTCATTTTTTATTGCATTTTCAAATTCAAGACGTTTTTCTGTTGGAAGCGAGGTGATAAGATTAAGAAGAGCCTGCTTTCTCGTTATTGTTAATAATTCATATGCAAAAGCATCTTTATCACCATCAAAATCCATAGTGTCAAGGAGTTCGATTATTATATCTTTGGATGTTTGATCTGCCATATGTTATTCGGTTTGGGGAAGTGGAACTTGTGGAGCAATCCCTAAAAATCTTGACATCCTATCAATATATGGTCCAACAGAAATATCATTTAATCCTCTGAGAGTAGTTTCATAGCGTCCATTAAGACGGTCTAAAAAATGACCACATCGTGATGCAGCTGTTTCAGGAGCACGATTGAGAGGTGTTTCTCCATTGAAATCAGCTGCTGTGTCAACTGCTTGTTGTAGTCTATATTTTATTGCATCAATTCCACCTTCATCCATACCATTAATACTAGCGTATGGTAAACATGGTGTCAACTTACTATCGTATAATATGTACGCAATGAAACACGCTGAGTTTTCTAAAGTATTTGCACAGCTCAACCCTGCACAGAAAAAGGCTGTTGAAACAATTGAGGGACCCGTGATGGTTATTGCAGGTCCTGGAACAGGAAAAACACATGTTTTAGCAGCCCGCATTGCCCAAATATTAAAAAAAACTGATACGCCTCCATACGCTATTCTCGCACTGACATTTACAGATTCAGCTGCAGTAAATATACGTAAACGAGTTGTCAATATGATAGGTAAAGCTGGCTACTATGTTAATATTTCTACTTTTCATGCGTTTTGTTCTGATGTTATCAAAACTCATCCTGAATACTTTCCCATAGATAGGGGAAGCGAACCATTGAACGATCTTGAACGATATGATTTTTTCCAAAACATCATCGAAGCGAGTAAGCTTGACATACTCAAACCAATAAATCGTCCATTATTTTATATTCAAGACATTATTCATGCGATTTCAAATTTGAAACGTGAAGGAGTTACCCCTGCTGAATTTTTGAAAATTGTGAAGAGAGAATTTGAGAGACAAGAAACCAAACTTACAAAGATAGAAGAAGCGCTTCGAGAAAAAAATAAGAAAAAAAATACAGAGCTTGCCAATATTTATAGTGAATACGAGAAAAAACTTCGTTCTCATATAAGATATGACTTTGACGATATGATTGCTCTTGTTGTAGAAGCTTTCAAGAAAAATACTTTGCTTTTACGAGAATATCAGGAAAAGTTGTTATATTTTCTGGTTGATGAATATCAGGATACAAATTCTTCGCAAAACACCGTTATTGAACTTCTCGCTCATTACTGGGGAGTGAAGGCAAATCTTTTTGTTGTAGGAGACCCAAACCAGTCGATCTTCAGATTTCAGGGAGCATCTATTGAAAACACACTTAGTTTTGTAAAACGTTTTCCTCATGCAGAGATTATTACCCTTGAAAAAGGATATAGAAGTCCTCAGTTGATTTATGATGCTGCATATAGTCTTATTCAATACAATACGCTCACGACAGAAAATGAACATAAGACTCTTATGAAAGCAGTTAATAAGAAACTTATAACTATACATAGTAAAGGAGGTAAGATATCAATAGCCGCTTTGCCTTCACAGACACTTGAGTTAGTTTATGTAGTTGAAACAATAAAGCAGTTAATTCAAAAAGGGACGAAGCTTGAGGAAATCGCTGTTTTATATAGAAATAATTCTGACGCAAACGAAATCCAGGAGATGCTAGATAAATGGAGTGTCCCATATGAGATAAGCGGTGGTGCAAATATTCTAGAAGCAGAGACTATTCGTCAACTCCTACAATTATTTCGTGTGATTCGTGATATTCGGCAAGGCACTGAAAGCGGTGAACTTTATGAAGTTTTATCATATGAGTGGATCGACGTGAGTAAAATGCTGACAATGAAAATAGGACGGGCCGCGGGAAGAGCAAGGCTTTCAATATATAATCTCATCACTCAAGGTTACGAGATTTTTAAGAAAAACTATGGCGGAAATGATGTAAGCAAAATCGAATTCCACACAGCAGAGAAGTTTATAGCAAATCTTGAGAAGTGGAACACCGATGATGCAAACATGATTTTTACAGCATGGTTTGAGATGATGTTAAAAGAAAGTGGTTATTTGGATTGGATACTAAAACAAGAAACCAAAATAGAACTCTTGACTAATTTAAACTCACTTTTTAGGGAAGTTAAAGCATTAGTAAGGGATAATCACGAGTTGAAACTTGAGCAATTCATTCACGCAGTCGAAACGATGCGCGATCATCGCATCCAAATACAGGCTGAGGATTTGAATATCGAAAAAGGATCTATTCATCTATCAACTGTTCACCGAGCTAAAGGGCGAGAATGGGAATATGTATTTATTATTCACTGTATTGATGGGAAATGGGGAAATGCTCGTATAAGAGAACTTATTCCCCTTCCACGTGGCCTTCTTAAAAATACTGATATTTCAAAAAAAGAGAAAAACGAAGATGAGAGAAGATTGTTTTATGTTGCTATTACCCGTGCGAAAAAAAGCGTTTGTATATCGTATCCCGAAACAATTATTTCAGATCATACTTCTCGAGACGTTTCGGGAAGTATGTTCATTGAAGAAATAGGGGAGAAGAATTTTATAATAAAAGATATCCGTAATCTTACAGAAGAAGCAGATAAACATCTTGAAAACATACTACGTCCAAGAGAAACCCCACTGATAAATATTACTGATCAAGATTTTTTCAGAAAACTTATCGAAAATTTCAAGCTTTCCGTAACAGCAATGAATACATATCTGCGAGACAAGGATGAATTTATTGAAAACGTTTTATTGAGAGTCCCTCGTGCAAAACCAGAGCCGATGGCTTTTGGCACAGCTATTCATAAGGCATTGGAGAGACTGTATAAAGTAAAAATGGAGAATGGAGATTTGAGATTGGAGAGTTTGCTTAAAGTTTTTGAAATATCATTAGAAAAAGAACTACTTTATTCTACTGACCTTGAAAGAAGACTGAAATATGGCAAAGAAGTGTTAAAGCGTTATTATGAAGAACATACAAGTGATAGAGTCGAACCGCTTTTCGTTGAACGATTCTTTGGTTATGGTTTTAGTAAAACTGTACTTGATAATATTCCTTTGACAGGACGAATTGATCGTATTGATTGGGTTGATAAAGGAAAAAAACAGGCCCGTGTTGTGGATTATAAAACAGGACGAGCGAAAACAATACACGATATTGAAGGAAAAACTATTTCTTCGCAACTTTCTAAACGTGAACAAAATCTTCCTGAGAGTATTCGAGGCCCTTATAAAAGACAACTCTTATTCTATAAACTATTAACTCAGCTTGATCAGACATTTGTTCCAATTGTTACAGAGGGTGTTTTTGACTTTGTAGAGGCTCATAAGGAAACAGGAAAACTCATAAAAAGAAAATTTGAGTTGAAAGATGAGGAAGTAAGCGAATTAAAGAATTTGATAAGAGAAGTGATGAAGGAAATACGAGAGTTGAAGTTTTTACATTGAGTTCATTTCGTGACGGTTCTTTCTAGTTAAGATACAAGTCCTGTCATCCTGGCTTGTCCAGGATCTCTTATTGAATGATTTTCTGATAGAGATCTTTGAATTCAGGATTAAAATAGTTTATCATCTCGATTTTGTCTTGTCTATTCATGTCTTTTATTTGTTTTTCTCGAATAATAGCTTGCTTAATAGAATTATAAGATTCATAATAAACAAGCTTATGGAGATTATATTTTATAGTAAAAATGGAACCTTTCCCACTCTTATGATCATAGGATCTTCTTATTAAGTTAGAGGTTACTCCGGTATAAAATGTCGTATTATATTTGTTCGTCATTATGTATACAAAACCTTGTTTCATAAAAAAATTAATATAACATAAAATTATTAGATTTTTTTAAGAGAGATGCTGGTCAAGCCAGCATGACGATTATCAGGTGATGTCAAAAACTTAACTTTATTCTAAATGATGAACAAGCATATGAGCGCATGAGTTCTACTACTCTACGAAGTCTTTTAATTTTCGTGCGCGGGTAGGATGGCGAAGTTTGCGGATAGCTTTTGCTTCTATTTGTCGAATACGTTCACGAGTTACATTAAACTCCTTACCAACGTCTTCTAACGTTTTGCTTTTCCCATCATCTAAACCAAATCGCATAATGAGTACTTTTCTCTCTCGTTCTGAAAGTGTGTCCAAAACTTCATTTAAATAATCTCGTAAAAATTCCCGGGAAACAGAATCATATAGCGACGGCTGATCAGTATCTGCTATAAATTGTTCCAATGTCGTTTCTTTATCGTCACCAATAGGTGTAGAAAGAGATTTTGGATGTTGTGAAATTTTTATAAGATTTTCAACCTCTTTATTAGTTATCTCCATTTCTTTTGCAACTTCTTTCAATTTTGGCTCACGACCAAGTTTTTGTGTTAATTTTCTTTGTGTTTTGTAATATCTGTTGATATTATCAACCATATGTACTGGTATGCGGATTGTACGAGACTGGTCAGCAATAGCTCTTGTAATAGCCTGTCTGATCCACCATGTAGCGTATGTTGAGAATTTATATCCTCTTCTCCAATCATATTTCTCAACAGCTTTGATAAGTCCTTGATTACCTTCTTGAATAAGATCTAGAAAAGAGAGTCTGCGTCCCAGATATTTTTTTGCAATAGATACAACTAATCTTAGGTTCGATCGAATAAGATTCTTGCGAGCTTCATCTTCTTTTTTTTCATATCTTTTTGCCAAGTCTATTTCTTCTTCGAATTTCAGAAGTGGATACATTCCTATTTCTTTTAGATACATTTTTATAGGATCGAGTGATTCACCTTGGCGGCCAGTAATTAATCTTTTCAACTCTTTTTCTATTTCCTCCATGGACTTTTTTGCATCTTCCTCTTCTTGAGTAGAAACATTTTCAAAAATATCAATTTCTGATTCTATTGCTTGAGCGAAGAAATCATCTATTTGGTTTATATGTTTTTCTGGCTCAGGGTAGATAAAAAGGATATCATCGATTACTATAAAACCATTTTCTTTCCCTTGTTTAAGAAGTTCTTCGGAGTTTTTTGGAATTCTTTGAACGGTCATAACAGGTTAATTGTACAAGCTGCTGAGTTTTTTTTCAACTTCTGATAGGCTTTTTGAATACTCTTTTACCAATGTTGTATCTTCACTATTTATTGCCTGTTTTATCTTATCTTTTAACGAAAGCTGTTTAAGCTCGTACAATGAGCGGTTGATATCTTTATCTAAAGTTTCATTATTGATAAGCGAAGCGTCGAATAAAAACAGTTCATCAAAAACACTCTGAAGTGGAGCGGAAAGGTTGCTTGTAAATTGTTGAATGTTAAATTTTTCTAAATTCGTTTCTTTGGCTTTATTTATTTCATAGTATTTTCCGAGATGATCGAGAAGGTTTTTATATGATGGAATAGAAAAATCATTTTCATCAAGTACCTCTTGTGCTTTGCGATATATACGTATAGGTTGTTCATTTTGTACCATAAGACTCAAAATATATTTTTGGAGAAGATTGTATCTGTTTTCACCTTGCTGTGATTTTCTAACAATATAAGATATTTTCTGCTTTCTTTTTTTGATGTTAAATCTGTGCAAAAGAGACTCTACTGATGACTCATTTACTTCAAGTATTTCCGCAAGCCTTTTAACATAATGCGTTTTGATTATCGGATTTGTGATATTTGCTAGAAAAGGAATGACTTCATCACTAATAGCTTTTTTAGCATATGCTGTTGGCTCGTCCCCTTGTCTTTTTTTAGCAATTTGGATAATAAAATCATATATAGGAATGGGGTTTTTTAATTTTTTTTTAAACTCTAAAGGATTGTGTTGAAATGCTTCATCCGGATCTTTTGCGAAATCAAATTGCACAATATCTATTCTTAAATCAAGGCTTTCCGTGTCTTCAATAGCCCTCTTTGTTGTTTCTGTACCTGAAAAATCTGCATCAAGAGCAAGTATGAGATGTTGAGCATAACGTTTGATTAACATGAGTTGATCTTTTGTAAATGCCGAACCCTTAATGGCAACAGTATTTTTAACTCCGTGTTTGTAACATGAAATCATATCGAATTCACCTTCAACCACAACAACTTTTTGTTCATTTTTAATAGCTTCCTTCGCAACGTTTATTCCGTAAAGAGTTTCTCGTTTATGATATATGGGTGTTTCAGGTGTATTCACGTATTTTGCCTGATCAACCTCAAGCGTAAGTGATTCCTCAATGAGCCTACCTGAAAATCCAATAATCATATCTCTCGCATCAATAATAGGAAACATGAGTCTACCTCTAAATCGATCGTAAAATTTTCCTCTTTGACTCCTGATGATGAGACCTGTTTGAAAAATATCTTGCTGACTAAAACCTTTTTTGATAAGAAAAGTTAGAAGAGAATCCCATGATTTAGGAGCATAACCTAGCTGGAATGTTTCAATGAGATTTTTATTAAGTCCTCTTTTTTCAAGATACGTTAATGCATCTTTTCCAGCTGCGTGTTGATTAAGTAGATAGTGGAAAAATTTGAGAGCGGCATTATTAATACTCAAAAGTATCTCCTTTTTTTTCCACTCTTTATCCTCGAAATTAATATTTTCAAGTTTTGTTCCTGTTTGTTGGGCAAGTTCTCGTAAAGCTTCGAAAAAGGTAATATTTTCCCATTTCATAAGAAATGAAATTACATCACCACCAGTCTGGCAGGCTCCAAAACAACGCCATATTTGTCGATCAGGAGACACGATAAATGAGGGAGTTTTTTCATTATGAAAAGGGCAGGGGGCTTTGAAATTTCTACCAGTTTTTTTCAAAGATACAAATCTACCAATATATTCAACAATGTCAATCTTACTTTTTACATCTTCAATAGGAGTGCTCATAGCAGCAGGGATATTATACCGCATTTGAGAGTGGAAATTTGGGATTGGAAAATAATTCTCTTGCGGAAGGGGTGAGATTCGAACTCACGTGGGCTTTGCAGCCCCCAAGGTTTTCGAGACCTGGCCGATAGGCCACTCCGGCACCCTTCCGATCTGGTCGCAATTCGAGACTCTATCCATATTATATCAAGCGAGGAAGGTTTGCTAGTTAAATACGAATAATGTGAGTATCTTTGGATAAGTGTTTAATAAACTCCTCCTCAGTCGTAGAAATTATGGTTTGGTGTTTTTTTATAAGATCCAAGACTATCTTTTTATTCGATTCGTCTAATTCTGAGAAAATGTCATCAAGTAAGACGAGCGGTTTATGTTCTAATTCTTGCTCATAGAGTTGAATTTGATTTATGATCAACCATAATAATGCGAGCCGCTGTTCTCCTCTTGAAGAAAACTTATGTACATCAATTTTTTTTTCATCTTGCTGTTTAAATATTTTGAAATCATCTCTCTGCGGACCTATTAATGTTCTTTTTTGATAATATTCCCTCATAAAGTATTCTTCGAATCGGTTTAAAGATATTTCATTTTTTTCATAATTAAGCGAAAAAACATGAGTATCTAATTTCTCACTTTTATTTACAAAATTGACAAACCACTCTCTTTTTTCGCAAATATATTCTGCTTGTTCAATCAAATAATTATTCCAAAAGAGAATTTCTTTTCTAAGTTTTTCAGGATCGTTTTCCTTCTCGATCACTTTATTTCTTCTCCTCAGTCCATTCTTATAGTTTTGTAATCGTTTTTTATATTCTAAGTCGCATTTTGATATGATGTCATCGATAAAGCCTCTTCGTAAAGATGGTTGGCCATCAATAATTGCTATTAACTCTGGAGAAAAAATAGCTATCGGCGGCGTGTATTTCAAATAGCTTTGGAGCATTTTTTTACTTCTATCTACAAAGAAAATCTTTTCAAGATTTTCTGTTTGTTTTAAAACAATTTTGAAAGTAGTTACCGAAGATTTATCAGAAAATTCAGCTTCAACGTGCATTGAAGCAACTTCAATATTCATAAGTTCCTCTTGTTTTTCTTCACGCAAACCCTTTCCGTTACATACAAAAAATATTCCCTCGAGCAGATTTGTTTTGCCTACAGAATTTTTTCCCATAATAATGGTTAGCGAAGGAGCGAATTTGAACTTATTATCAACGAAATTGCGGAAGTTATGTAATGAGATAGACTCAAGGATCATCGTGAGTATATTATAGTTTATTAGGTTGTTTTCTTTCTCAGTAGAAACAAGCTCTCAAAAAAAGCAGGTAGTTTAAAGACAAATTTTTTCACTATACTCACATTATCAATTGATCTAAAAAGATCAAACCAAAAAGCTTGACTCATCAATGAAATATGTGAAAAATCTTGTTTATGAGTCCATCGAATCCAATCATTTTCAATGGTATAAATTTTATGAAGGATTAATTTTCGTGATACCCGTATCGACTCTTCAATCGATTTTTTAATCTTTGGTCTTTCCATATGTTCCATAACGTCAAATGATACAACGAGATCAAAACTATCATCCTTAAAAGGAATTTTAGTTGCGTCAGCGTATTGTAAAAAAGGTTGGATTTCCTTGTCGGCTGCTGAAATCGCATATTCAGAAATTTCTATACCATACGCTTCCACACCAAGTCTTCTGAGTTGATAAACGAGTTTTCCCGTTCCACACCCAATATCAAGACAATTTTTCGGATTAATAAAGACCTTAATCCAAAATGCTCGATAAAAATTTGCTACATCTTGTATAAATTTACCTATGACTGAGTAGGTCAGAGGTAAAGGATATTCTCCCTTTTGCTCTTCAAAGTATTCTCGATCATAAAATGTAGCATCAATAGTAAAGTTTGTAATAACTGTACCTTTAAAACTTTCTCCATCGAGAATTCGGTTGAGATTACTGAAATTTTTACCGTTTGCAACAATAACCATAGTTCCAAGCTTTTTTGCTAGTTGTGAAGCTACAGGATCAAAAGGAGCATTAATTCCGGGTTTCCATTCTTTTCCAACAAGTTTTTCAAAATAATCCCAGGTTGTTTTTGTTATTTTTTTAGCGTTTTTGTATTTTGAGGGATCTTTGTCATAAACGTAATCGATATTTGAGAGATTAATAATAACTGAAGCTCGGTAATCTCGAGCTAAAACAGTAGCGCAGTAGTCAGTTGACCATCCTGGTTTCCATCCTGCCCCAATTGCTACAGGTTCTTTCCAGTGTCTTAAGCGCTTTTCATAGTTCTCGATGATTCTTGGGTGAGCAATGTCAGTAAAAATAGTCCTAAATAAGTGAGCGTTCAACCTTGTTGTATGAATACCAATCCAATCAAGATCTTCACTTGTTATAGAACCTATGACGTTTTTAGCGGCATCTCTATATGCGCGAGAAGCTTTTCCACCTCCGATAACAAGAAGAAATCTTCGATTATGTTCCTTGACTTGTTTGCTTATAAAAAGCTTAAATTTTTTGAGAAAATCAACATCTATACCACCATTTGGAGCAATAAGACTGCCTCCAACCGAAATCACGATTGTTTCTGCAGGTTTTTTTCCGAAAATATTCATTTTTTGCTAAAAAAATCCCGCCAATTCGGCGGGCATTAGAAAACCCTATTATTTAGCTAGTAATGACTCCTTTTTTCATCTTCGGGAACATAGTATACCATATGAACTCCGAAATTATTTATTCTAAATAATACCTCCGCCAAGACCAAAAATAGAAGATATGAACCGAACAATTAAAAATGAAAATATCAATAGAAAAAAGCCGATAAGAGCAGTTGACATTTTTCCCCTTGCGCTCTTAATTTTTTCAGGTTGTCCTCCAGACATAAGGAAAGAATATCCTCCCCACACAAGCATAAAAAAGAGGAGAATTCCTGCAAGGGGATACAAAAAACTAAGGATGATACCAATGACATCGGAAATTGTTGAAATATTGTCAGGAAGCGGTCCTTGTATAGGTGTACCAGATATTTCGAATTTCTGAGCTAAATATACTTTCATAGAAATGCATTAGTATTACATACTAGCTGATGGTTGTTTTTGAGTCGAGGTAGGTTTGCTTTCTTTCTTATCATCTTTTGTACTCATACCCGGCTCAATAATATCAATTTTTGGCTCGGTAATTTGGGTTTCTTCCCTTGGCTCGCCCTTCTCTTCATAGGGCTTTGCTTTGCCTTCCACTACTTCTTCTGTTTTTTCAATAACCTCTTGCACTGGTTCGGTTGCATTGATTGGACAGACGGTAGTTGCATTTTTAGCAACTTCAGTTTCAAACATGTGTCGTGAATTAATACACATGAACTTTCTAAGTTTCTGTTTATTGAGTTCATCCTCCGTGACAAATGTTGTTTTTTCAATATTGAACACAAAGTTTTCGCCATCAAAGTCTATTGCAATCAAATCACCCTCTTTTACTTTTTGTTCAATAATAAATGTTGAAATAGGATTCTCTATTAATTTTTGAATGGTTCGCTTAAGAGGTCTAGCACCATATAGTGGATCAAAACCTTGTCTCACTATTTCTTTTGCTGCTGTTTCTGTCGATGTAAATCCTATTCCTTGATCTTCCATCAATTTGCCAAGCGCTTTGAGCTGTAGTTCTACAATCTTTAGCATGTGTTGATATTTGAGTGGTTCAAAAATAATTACCTCATCGAATCTATTAATAAGCTCAGGTCTAAAGAACTTTCTCAATTCTTCCATGACTTTTGTTTTTATCTTTTCATACTTATTCTTTGAAAGTTCTTCTTCGATTTTTCTTTTCTCTTCAAGTTCTTGATCAAGTGGGAAGGCTGATCCGAAGTATTCTTTGAGTGTCATCATCTTCCAGGTTGTTGCAGAAGCCTCTTTAGTCCATACTTTTTCACCAACGATGATCAACTCGTCCCCAGTTGGCGTAAAAGCATGTATATCCCAATAATTTACTGGGAGCATTACCGAAGACTGTTCAGAAGTTTTTTCCAATTCTGCTGCCTTTGGTGATGCGATATTTTTTTGTTTTAAATCTTGCTGAGCTTTAGGCTGAGAAGTTGGTGTCCCATCAACTGTTTCACCCTTAAAGTATTCCTTTAACGTTCCTGTTTCCCAGTTTATATCTCCAGATTTTCTCTTCCAATATCGATCTCTAAACGAAACGATTTCAAACTCACTAGGATTAAATGCCTGCGTCTTGAGTTTAACTGTAGGCAATTGTTGATCTGGTGCATCTGGGAGAGCATTGATTACAAGGTTATCCTTAAAATAGTCTATCAAACTCATCGTTTGCCATACTTTTGCTGTTGTAGATGTCCTTTGATACATATGATCGCTCGTAGTTATGACCTCTACACCTTCTGGAGAAATTGCATGCGTATCAAATTCTTTACCAGGAAATGCAGTTGAATCATCAGTAGGCTTATCGACAGGAGGTTCTTTTTTCTGACTTTCTATTTTTTGTCCAGCAAAGTAATCAATAAGCATTTTATTATTCCATTGATCTTTTTCAGACTCGCGTTCAAACACCTTGCCCATGATTGTTAGAATTTGTCTTCCTCGTGGCGAAAAGGTATATGTTGAAATAACCGTAGGTTCCTCTATATCAACTTGTCCTTGAGCCATGATTTCATCCTGAATTAATTTTGTACCAATATTAGAAGTTGTTACTACAACAGTGTTCTTAAAGGAGATAACATGTCCTTTATTATCAGTGAGACGACCATCGTCTAGAATCTGAAGCAATATGTTAAATATATCAGGATGAGCCTTTTCCACCTCATCAAAAAGAATCACAGAATAGGGCTTGCGTCGTACTGCTTCAGTAAGTTTTCCTCCCTCCTCGTAACCTACATATCCAGGAGGAGCTCCAAGAAGCTTTGCCACTTCGTGTTTTTCCATGTATTCGGTCATATCAAATCGAATCATTGCTTCCTCTTGACCAAATAATACTTCTGCTAGAGTTTTTCCTAATTCTGTTTTACCAACACCTGTTGGACCAAGGAATACAAAACTCCCTATTGGACGATTTGTAGATTTAAGGCCTGCACGTCCTCGACGAATAGCCTGCGCTACAGGTTCAACAGCGTGATCTTGATTAATAAGTCTCTCGTGGATAATGTCTTCCAGTTTTGTTAATTTTTCTACTTCTGACTCAGTAATTTTTGAAATAGGGATTCCAGTCCAGCGAGAAACGATATCTTTTATTATCTGCTCAGTAACAGCAGTAGTTGTTTGTGATTTTTTCTGTGCATACTCGTCTTGTTTTATTTTAAGCTCAGCATTAAGGTCATCAAGTTTAGGCCTTAGAATATTAGCTTTAACTCGATTTCCTGATTTTTCAGCTTCTTGTAATTCCTGGCTTAGTTGTTTAATCCGTTCTTCAGAAGAGCGAATCTCTTCTGGTAAAGAAATAAGCGGTAATCGTACTGCTGCTCCTGCTTCATCAATAAGATCAACTGCCTTATCTGGTAAAAAGCGATCACCAACATATCGTTTTGAAAGATTAACTGCAGCTTCTATTGCCTCATTTGGGATTTTGACTCTATGAAAAGCTTCATATTTATCACGAATTGCTTTGAGCATTTTTATTGCTTGTTCAGGTGTTGGTTCTGGTACAATCACTGGTTGGAATCGTCGCTCTAAAGCAGGGTCTTTCTCTATATATTTTCGATATTCGGTTAAAGTAGTTGCTCCAATAACCTGAAGTTCTCCTCGAGCAAGTGATGGTTTCAAAAAATTAGATGCATCGAGCGCACCTTCGCCTCCAGCACCTGCCCCAACGAGGTTATGAATTTCATCGATAAAAAGAATTATTTGTCCTTGAGAACTAATGATCTCTTCAATGATTTTTTTCATGCGTTCTTCAAATTCACCTCTATGAGAAGCGCCAGCGATAATACTCATAAGATCGAGTTGTAGGATCTTCTTGTTGAGGAGAGATTCTGGAACTTCTTTTTTAACAATTTTTTGTGCAAGTCCTTCTACAATTGCGGTTTTACCTACTCCAGCTTCACCAATAAGCGAAGGATTATTTTTTGTTCTGCGAGATATGATATGAATAACACGTTCAATAACATCAGATCTTTCTACAACTAGATCGAGTTGACCTTGAGCTGCCTTTTCAGTAAGATCAACTGTAAATTGCGCTAACGTGCTTTGAGATTTTTCTCCTTCCTTTCCTTTTTCTCCAACCCCCTCTTTTTTACCGGTGATTTTTTTATTGAGGTCCTCTTTTTTTAGACCAAGTTTAGCAAGAACACGCGCCCCAACACCTTCTCCTTCTTCAAAAAGTGAGAGTAAAATATGCTCAGGTGAAATAAATTCGTAGCCAAGCTTTCGAGCAACCACTAATCCATTTTCGAGGATTCTTTTTACTCGAGGAGAAATTTGAGGTTTTTCAGCATTACCCTTTTTGTAAACCTTTTCAAGTTCCTGTTCAATAGTTTGAGGAGGAATTTTATTTTCAGTGAAATATTTATATATTTCGGGATCAGCTAGGAGCCCGTGAAGGACATGCTCCGAATCGACAAAATCACTCTTTAACTCTTGTGCTTTTTGTTGAGCGGTTACAAATACTCGGTTCGATCTTTGAGTAAGATGGGTCATTAGATCAAGTTGTGTGCGTTTTTGTTGGTCAATATTCGAATCTAAAGGCTTAGGGCTTGCTTGACCAACTGGCTCCTTCTGGTCACCTTGCTGTTGTGGTGCAGTTTTTTCTGTCTTCTCGGGCTGTTTAGAGGTCTTATCTGCTTGTGACATAGGAGTCTGTTGTGGTGTAGATGTAGAACTTATTGGTTGTTCGTTACCTGTTGGCTTGAGTTTGTCAGGGGTTGGGGGAACCTGTTCAACTTTAGTCTCAGTAACAGTTTGAGCAGGTTGTTGAGGTGGATTACCAATTCCAGAATAGGCTTTACCTCCTGGTGGATTTCCAATACCTGAATATCGTTGTGCTCCTCCACTAACCACTGAAGTTGATTCAGTTGTAACTTGTTGGGTAGTCTGTTGTGTAGGCTGGTTTTGCGCATTGGTTTGATCAGTTGTAACCCGATCTGTTACGCCACTAGAATCAGACGGTTTTTTTTTGAAGAAGTCCAAAACGGCCATTATAGATTCATTATGGAGAATAAAAGAGGTATTGTCAAATGGATTGTGAATTAAAAATTGTAAACTTTATATTGAATGCTATACTATAAACATGAAACTTCTTGTAACAGGCGGTGCCGGTTTTATAGGCTCAAATTTTATACACTATTGGTTCCGAGAGTATCCTGAAGATTCCATTACTAATCTCGATAAGCTTACATATGCGGGAAACCTAGAGAATCTAAAAGATCTTGAAAACAATCCAAACTATACATTTATTAAAGGAGATATTTGTGATAACGAGATCGTGAATAAGGCGATGCATGATGTTGATGTTGTTGTGCATTTTGCAGCAGAGTCTCATGTAGACCGTTCGATCCAGGATTCATCCCCATTTATTCACACAAATGTTGTTGGAACACATATACTCCTTGAAAGTGCGTTGCAGCATAAAAAAATAAAACGATTCCATCATATCTCAACGGATGAAGTTTTTGGCTCGCTTGAGCTTGGAACACATGAAAAATTTGATGAAAATACGCCGTATAATCCACGCAGTCCATATTCTGCTTCAAAAGCCGCGGCAGATCATCTCGTTAGGGCATATCACATTACATATGGTCTTCCTGTAAGCTTATCAAATTGTTCAAACAATTATGGTCCGTACTGTTTTCCCGAAAAACTTTTTTCACTTGCAATAACAAACTTACTAGAAGAGAAAAAAGTTCCAATCTATGGAGATGGATTGAATGTTAGAGATTGGCTATATGTTGAAGACCATGCAAGAGCCATAGACTTAATTCTTAAGAAAGGAAAAGTAGGGGAAACGTATTTTATAGGAGGGCTCAATGAAGATGTTTCTAACATTGAAGTTATCAGGATGATATTACGAATTATGGGTAAGAGCGAGGATTCAATAGAGTTTGTTAAAGATCGACTGGGGCATGATAGAAAGTATGCGATCGATTGGAGTAAGATTAAGAATGAGCTTGGCTGGGAACCGAAGATGACTTTAGAAAACGGGCTATCATTAACTGTTAAATGGTATACAGAGAATCAAGATTGGTGGAAGAAGTTGAAATAATATCCTGTACTATTTTTTTAGATAAACTTTTTTTACTACTGTCTTTCTCCCGTTCGCTCCTATAACTTCAATAATAACCTCATTTTTTTCATCTGGAAGTGGAATTTCGGTTTCAAAAATATTTTTTTCATTGAGAAATACTTCTTCTTCATTGACTAATATTGTTGAATCCTTTTCAGTTGAGCCTTTTAATGTAATCTTGTCTTTGCTAAAGAGTGTCTGCTTGGGTTCGATTATTACAACTTTTGGTGGAGTGTAGTACAGTTTGAGTTGATAACCAAAGTAGCCAACAAAAGCGATAATAATCAAAATAATAACCATTTTAATCATCTTTTTTGCTTGCGGAGTAAATTGTTCTTTAGTTGTTCTTGCTTTGAATTTGAGTTGATCTCGTTGTTCGTATTCTCTTCTGAAGTAGGCGATAAGTTTTTGTTCGTCGAGCTCTAAGAACTTTCCATACGATGAAATAATACCTTGAATATATGTCCTAGAAGGGAAAAAATCCCAATTTCCCTCTTCTATTGCGGTGAGATTTTTTATACGGATTTTTGTTGCATGCTCAACATCCTCAAGTGTTAACTTATTTTTTTCTCTTTGTTTCTTTAGTTCATCTCCAATATTTGTAATCATGATATGACAGTGCACATTATACTCAAAACCGCACCGTAAGGTGCGGTTCAAGAGTTGAGATCCTTCGACTGCGCTTAAGGATAAACAGTCCGTAAGCCATAAGCTTCGTTTCTGGCAACGGTCTGTATTACATCATCCCAGGCATACCGCCTCCTGCTGGAGGCATGTTGTCGTCTTTCTTTTCAGGAAGATCTGTAATAAGAGCCTCTGTTGTCAGAATCATTATTGCGACAGAAGCTGCATTTTCCAATGCGCTTCTAATAACTTTTGTAGGATCAACTATGCCCTGCTTGAGCATAGATCCAAACTCGAGTGTTGCGGCATTAAAACCAAAGTCCACCTTTGTTGATTCTTCAACTTTTCGAAGAACCCAACCTGCATCAACACCAGAATTTTGAGCAAGCATAGAAACAGGTTCTCCAAGAGCTTGATAGACAATATCTACACCGACTTTTTCTTCATCGGTCTTAAGTGTTTCCTTAAGTTTTAATAAAGACTTCCGTGCTCTTAGGAGTGTGATACCGCCTCCAGGAACAATACCTTCTTCAAGTGCAGCTTTTGTAGCTGAAACTGCATCATCGACTCTTTCTTTTTTCTCTTTTAGTTCTATTTCTGTTGCAGCTCCAACATTAATAACAGCGACACCACCTGAAAGTTTAGCCAGACGTTCTTGGAGTTTTTCTTTATCGAAATCCGAAGTTGATTCATCAATCTCTCTTCGGATTTGAGCGACGCGGGCTTTAATGCTCGAGTTTTCACCTTTTCCACCGATGATTCGAGTATTTTCTTTATCAGCCCAAACTTTATCTGCCCTCCCTAGAACATCGACATCTATACTCTCAATCTTGGCACCAGTATCTTCTGAAACAACTGTCGCTCCTGTTAAAATAGCAATATCTTGAAGCATTGCTTTTCTTCGATCACCAAAACCTGGAGCTTTAACGATGAGTGTGTTAAATGTTCCTCGTAGCTTGTTTACTACAAGAGTTGCTAATGCCTCACCATCAACATCGTCAGCAATAATAACAAGTGACTTTGATATTTTTACAAACTTTTCAAGAAATGGAAGTATATCGGAGACTGAGCTGATTTTCTTATCTGTTATAAGAATATAAGCATCGTCGACCTCCGCAACCATTTTGTCAGGATCAGTTACAAAGTAAGCAGAAGCATATCCTTTATCAAACTCCATGCCTTCTTTATAATCAATTTCAACCTCTAAACCCCTACCTTCTTCAACAGTGATGACACCATCCTTGCCGACTTTTTTAAATGCTACGGCGATAAGTTTTCCAATATTTTCATCAGCTGCTGAGATTGTAGCTACTTGAGAGACTTTTTCTTCATTTTGAAGAGGAATATCCTCAGACATTTTTTTGATTTCTGCAATTACTGTTTCAACAGCTTTTTCTATGCCTCTCTTAAGGATCATAGGATTAGACCCAGCCGTAATATTTTTCATTCCCATGTTTACCATTGATTGGGTAAGAAGTGTAGATGTTGTTGTTCCGTCACCAGCAACATCAGCAGTTTTGGATGCTGCCTCACGAGCAAGCTGTGCACCCATGTTTTCAAATGGATCTTCTAGCTCAATTTCTTTTGCAACGGTTACCCCATCGTGAACAACATTTGGTCCTCCCCATTTTTTATCCAAAGCTACATTTCGGCCTCGAGGTCCAAGAGTAGTAACGACTGCTTTAGCGAGTAAGTTAACACCGCGTGTTAGAGATTGACGAGCATCATCTGAGAATTTTAATTGTTTTGCCATAGAATTTATTTTTTAAATTTATAATTCTTAATGTATTATTTAACAACTGCCATAATTTCTTTCTGTTCAAGAAGGAGCCATTCCTCTGGACCAACTTTAACTTCATTCCCTCCCCATTTTTTATATAGTACTTTTTGACCAACTTTTACTTCTATTGGGACTTTCTTACCTTGATCATTCGTACTCCCAGGACCAACTGCCATAATTTCACCCATTTGGGGTTTCTCTTTTGCGGTATCAGGTATAACAATACCTGATGGAGTCTTTGTTTCTGCTTCAAGAGGTTTAATTAAAACGTAATCAAAGAGGGGTTGAATATTGTGTTTTTGTGACATATATTAGTTTGATAACTTAATTTATAATTAAAACAATACTTAGAAATTTTGGATTTTAGGATTTATCCTTACAGATTTTACTTTATTCCAATTTTGCACTAATATATATATCAAAGGAAGGTTAAATTGTCAAGCCTTAAATTAGTCTGCTAAATATTATCGGTCATGAATAATTACACGCCAATCTCAACCGCTTCATCAACAGATAAGTATGAACACGTTACTTCTGAGATCAAAAAGCTCGAGGATCAATTGCATGCGGCAAATATTCCACACGAATTATGGGAAAAAGCCAATCTACAACTACAGCGTATAAACTTGACTTTAAGATATGGAGGTAATATTAATCAACTTGATATGATAGTCAAATACGTCGAATGGATAACATCATTACCTTGGGAAGCAACTACTGAAGAAAACCTCAACATGGAACAAGCAAAGAAAATAATGGACCAAAATCACTTTGGCCTAGATGCGATCAAGAAAAGAGTATTTGAGTATTTATCAGTATTAACTTTACAAAAGGAGAAAAAAGGTCTTCAAAAATTTCATGCACCTATTTTATTTTTTGTTGGACTTGCAGGAACAGGAAAAACAACATTTGCAAAAACCATAGCAGACACATTGGGAAGGAATTTTGCACGGATTCCATTCGGTGGATTATCATCAGCACTAGATCTAAGGGGATTATCAAAAGTTCAACCCGAAGCAGAACCGGGTCAAGTAATTAAGGCGATACGGAGAGTTGGTACGAAAAATCCAGTTATTTTACTCGATGAGCTTGATCGTGTTACACAAAATTCGCAGGGTGAAATTATGGGAGTTTTGCTAGAACTTTTAGATCCAGAGCAAAATGATCACTTTATCGATCATTATATAGATTTTCCATTCGATCTTTCACAGGTTATCTTTGTTGCAACAGCTAATAACACACAATCGATTTCTACCGCAGTTATGGATCGTTTAGAAGTAATTCAAATGCCTTCATATACTGATGATGAGAAAATTCATATTGCAAGAGACTATATTCTTCCTAGATTATTGAATGAGAGCGGTCTTTCCCCAGATGTCCTGAGTGTAGATGAAGAAGTATGGAAACATATTGCAAGATTGTCTGGTTATGACCCAGGGATTAGAAGTGTTGAAAGAAAAGTGGAATCAATGGTGCGAATCATAGCGTATAAGATTGTGAGTGGGGCAGGGAAGCAGTTTGCGATCACGAAAGAAAATGCAAAGGATTTTATTGAATAATCAAACGTGTCGATCTGCAACATTTGATGCTCCAAATGCGTCGGGTTTGATTTTCACTGTATAACCACTACTTCTTACCATACCGACGATTTCGCTAATGAGATTTTTAGTCTTACCGTTATTTCCGATATCCACGTGTATTTCGATATCATATTTAGCGATTCCATTTCCCTTGAATAATTTGATAATATCTTCTGCAGATTGTAGTGACATAATTGCTTCAGTATACATTCGCTCTTTAAGGCCAATCTTTTTTTGTAATACTTCTCGTTTCCAAAAATATATTCCTCCTTTGCCTAATCTTTGGATGATTACAGCGGTTACGAAATCAAAAGTGTGTGTCGCATTTCGCTGGGAATCAACCCCAATAATCAAACGGTACTGAGCAGATTGGTCAAGCTTCATGAACAAAGATATGTGTTGTTTGAGCGCTCTTCTGGAGAGTTTCCCGTAGGTTGGGCTGACAAAATACATGTAAAGTATTTTATCACAACAATATTATTGTAAAGTATGATTATTTTTTACCGAATCTCTTCTGGAGCAATTTTAAAAGATCTATAATAAACCGTGGTCCAACAAAACCCTTTTGTTTTCGAGAGTATTTTTTCATAAATTCGATAACTTCCTTGAATTCTGCATCTTGATCTCGTTTAGAAAGTGTAATTTTTTTAGCAAAATCATACATTAAATCTTCACTCGCAGTAAACTCATACCCGTTATACATAAGAAATACACCGGTAGCAACGATCGAAATACGTTTATTACCATTTGAGAATGGATGAAGTTTATTTATGAAATAAAAATAACAGGAAGCTTTTTCGAAAAAGCTACTATAAAGATCTTTTTTTCCAAACGTTCGTTTTGGAGAAGCGATAACACTATCGAGCTTATCGAAATAGCTATCCTCAAAAACAGGGTGAGGCTCTTTATTACTTTTGAAAAAGCGCAAAAGTTCGTTACATATTACTTCAAAGTCAGATAAAGTGAGGTATGTAATACGCATTATTCGTATGAAAGTCGGCGTAGGGTTTTATGGTATTTTTTTATCATACGACGAGTATATTCACGAGTTTTATTCTCGCGTTTTGGTGATGTGTTAAAGAATCTTCTTAGTGTGTCAAAAATATTGATGGTGATCATATGGATATGATAAAACATGAGACGAAGAAAAGCAATATTCTGCGGAGAGGGGCAGCGTCCACAAACTGGCACCTGAAAAGTATGTTTTAGCTTGATCTCTCTTTCTAAAACATGTATAGATGGGGCATATGAAAAAATATTCGTGCCCACACTGTCAAACTACTACCTCAGTTATCAGAAAAACA
>MFZX01000022.1:42943-51787 GCA_001788095.1 Candidatus Roizmanbacteria bacterium RIFCSPHIGHO2_12_FULL_37_23 | reverse complement strand
CGCTACCAATTTAGCCACCAGGAATGCCAGGGTGGGAACTATGGTATTTTTGGTATTAATGCCTTTTTCTACTTCTTCTTCCTCTCGGGCCGCAATCACTGAGGCTAAAAGCCCCCCTTGGACGGCGAGACAAGTCAGCCCGCCCACTGTTAAACCGGTAATAAATATAATCCAAAGATTCATGTTATATTTTCGCTTTTTTTAGTAATAACGAGTTAGTAACAACTGATATTGAACTGGTTGCCATTGCCGCCGAGGCAAATATTGGGCTCAATAATATGTGAAAAAATGGGTACAAAACCCCCATCGCCACTGGTATCAATAATATATTATAGCCGAAAGCCCAAAAAAGATTCATCCTAATGGTTCTCATGGTTTTTCGGGACAGTTCAATCGCGGCCGACACAGAACGTAGATCCTTATTGATTAAGGTAATGTCGGCCGCTTCAATCGCCACATCCGTACCAGTCCCCATGGCGATACCAACATCGGCGGCAGCTAGTGCCGGTGAATCGTTAATCCCATCGCCTACCATCGCGACAATCTTTCCTTCCTTCTGAATCTTCCTCACCTCAGCTTCTTTTTGATCGGGCAATACTTCGGCTAACACTTTTTTAATCCCTAATTTTTCCGCAATCGCTTTTCCTGTTCTTTGATTATCACCGGTAATCATTATCACTTCAATACCTTTACTTTGCAGCGCCTCGACACCGGCCTTAGCCGAATCTTTGAGAGTATCGGCAACCGCGATCAAGCCAGCCAATATCCCGTTTACCGCTAACATCATTACCGTTTTGCCTTCATTTTCTAGCTTTTCGATTTGTTTTAGATAAGAAATAAGGGTAATGTTGTCTTTTTCCATTAATCTTCTATTGCCAAAAACGACTGCTTTTTTAGCAACTTTTCCTTGGACTCCATGTCCCGCAATGGCTTTAAACTTTATCACTTTATGGAGAATGAGGTGCTTCTTTTCGGCTTGTTTAACAATCGCTTCCGCCAAAGAATGCTCCGAACCTTTTTCAATTGATGCCGCCAGCTTCAATAGTTCGTCTTTGGTTATTTTGCTCGTGGCAATAATATCTGTAACTTCAGGCTTACCTTTGGTTAACGTGCCGGTTTTATCAAAAATAATCGTAGTGATTTTATGAGCAATTTCGAGACTCTCCGCATCCTTAATTAAAATTCCCTTTTCCGCACCCAGTCCGGTGCCAACCATAATTGCGGTTGGTGTGGCTAATCCCATGGCACAAGGACAAGCAATAATCAAGACGGCGACCATATTAAGCATCGCAAAGAGTATCGCGGGACTGGGTCCGACTACATACCAAACTGCAAACGTCACCAGGGCCAGCATAATAACAATGGGAACAAAATAGGAAGATATCATGTCAGCAATTCTTTGTATCGGGGCTTTGGAACCCTGAGCTTCTTGGACCAGTTTGATTATTTGCGCGAGCATAGTGTCTTGGCCGATCTTGGTTGCCTTATATGTAAAAGTGCCGGTTTTGTTAAGGGTTGCTCCAACCACCGTATCCCCCTTGAGTTTGTCAACAGGCATGCTTTCACCAGTGATCATGGATTCATCGATCGATGATTCCCCTTCGATAATAAGCCCGTCAACAGGAATTTTTTCTCCCGGTCGTACCCGGATAACATTACCGATTATTACCTGTTCAATAGGAAGATCTATTTCCTTCCCATTTCTTATCACGCGAGCGGTTTTTGCCTGCAGGCCGATGAGTTTTTTAATGGCCTCAGAGGTTTGTCCCTTAGCTCTTGCTTCAAAATATCTTCCGAGGAGAATCAATCCAATAACAATAGTGGCGACATCAAAGTAGGGCATAATATTCAATCCCAAGCCCATAACAATATCAGGAAAGAAGGTTACAAAAGCAGAGTAGAGATAAGCTACTGTCGTTCCTAAAGCCACCAACGTATCCATATTGGCCGTCCTATGTTTAAGGGCGGGAATTGTTGCTTTGTAGAATTCGGCGCCCGCCCAGAATTGAACCGGAGTCGCCAGAAGCAGTTGCACCCAAAAGCTCTTCAGTAATTCCGGCGCGGTGTTAATCAATCCCGGAAAACTACCCCATAAAATCAACCCTCCAAGAAAAAGACTGACGCTTACTTTAAGTCTCAATTTTTTGAGTTCTTTTTCTTTCTCCATCTTTTCGTCATCTTGTGACCCCAGTTCTTCGTCCATAACTACTTTGTAGCCAACATTAGATACTGCTGACGCAATCTGCTCCTCACTACAGGTATCAGAATCATATGTCACTGTTGCTTTTTCAGTTGCCAGATTAACTACCGCATTACTTATTCCGGGAACTCGGGAAAGAGATTTTTCAATCAACGTCACACACGAAGCGCAGTGCATGCCTTTAATTGGATATGTTTTTTTAGTCTTCATTATATTAAACCACCTTTAGTTTTCCGTGAAACATGTTCATGTCACAGGTAAACGTGTATTCTCCAATTTTTTTAGGTGTTATCTCTATCGTTACCTTTTTATTAAGCGGTAAATACTTTCTGATTTTAAAATCGCCTAAAACCACTTCTTCCAAGCAACTTGATGGATCCTTACGAATAAAGTTTAACTTTGTTGTTTGACCATTAGGTATAGAAATAACCTCCGGCTGATACCCGCCATCAACAGTAATATCTATGGAATTACCTTTAACCGCCACCGCCTTCTCGTTCTTCATCAAAAAGAACCAGTAAGTAAAGGCAATACCCAATATGCTGAAAGCGATGACTAATAATTTATCTAGTGTCATATAATTAATATCCTCAATCTAAAGCTGTTACTTATTTTTTTAAGAAACTGTTATAAGCTAGAGCGAACAAGTACCCCGAAATCCAGGCAAATCCTACAAAAGTTACCAGTCCGATTGTCATTGATCCTAGATCCGGAGTTGCCTGTGGTAATGATTTAAAATCCACGCCATGGAACCAGTTGCTCATTATTCCCATATAGCTGTTTTGGGAAATTGCTACCCATGCCACACAAAGAACATACCAGGTCCCTCCAACTAGTGCCAGTGCCTTTGCCGTTGCTTTTGGTTCATGTTTCATATGTTTCACCTCCTCTCCGCGACTATATTTAATATCCCCAGACTTCGTACCAGGTCCTCATATCGTTAATTTCTTTTGTCTGAGCGTCAATAATATTTTGTGCCAGTTTTTTCATTTCTTCTCTTCTTGTCCCTTTAGCTAACATATTAGACATCATGACGGCCATCTGATGATGCGGGATCATTTCCTCAATAAATGCTTTATCAAAATCTTCTGCGTTTTTGAGCGATTCAGTATCAGTCGTGTCTCCCATCATGCCACCATGCATCATTCCTCGTCCCATCCCCATGGTTCTGTCTTCTTCCTCGGGGACAGCAATGCCATACCAGTCTTTGTACCAGCTTTTCATAAGCTTAATTTCTTCTGACTGACTCGTAATGATACTGGCGGCGAGCGTTTTGATTTCGGGCTGAGTGGCTCGATCTTGAGCTAATCTAGCCATCTCAATTGCCCCTTCGTGATGAGGGATCATCTCCTCAATGAAATGTTTATCAATGTTGCTCGTTATTCCACTTCCTCCTTCGCTTGTATTCATTCCCATAATCTGCATCATGCCCGTGTTGTTAGTGTTCACGGCACTTGAAGCGAGATATCCTGTTATAACAACACCAAGAAGTAATCCGATTACTCCATATAGGAACGTGTTTTTATTTTTTATTCTATTCATCTCCATACTGATGTGTTCTTTTTAAAAACCTGCATAATTTCAGAGATGGCTTCGTTCTTTTTGCCTTTGGCAATTGCATCAGCAACACACGTTTTTAAATGATTTTCAAGAATAAGATTATCCGTTTCCTTAATTGCCTGCTGAACAGCTTGTGATTGATGAAGCACTTCAATGCAGTAGTGGTCATTTTCTATCATATTTATGACCTTTTTAAGATGGCCATTGGCAATTTTTAGCCGATGAAGAATCCTTTCTTTTGTGTCTTTTGGTTTGTATGCCATATCCCCAGTATAGGGATATACAAGGATTTTATCAAGAGGAATTTGCTATAGGGTCAAGGTATTAAGTATGGCGATAACTTGTTCGTCCTTAACTGATGGAAATTCATCATAATATGCTCCTACTGCGCCTAGGAATTCTCCATCAGCAGGAATATCAAGCGCAATCAGTTCATCAGATTCTTTTTTAAGAATATTGGCAATCGATTGGGAAACAACCGGGACGGCGATTACAATTTTTTCCGGATGACCGTGCTTAAGTTCCGTGATTCCTGCCCGTATAGTAAGTCCTGTGGCCACTCCATCGTCAACAAGGATAGCTATTTTATCTTTAACAGATATTTCTTTTCTACCTTGAAGATATTTCTCACGACGACGTTTTGCTTCAAATCTTTGTTGCTGGACTGCCTTTTTTAGCCATTCGCTATCAATCGATGCGAGTACATCAGATTCTCCGACGATGTGTCCATTTTCTGCAGTTGCGGCAATTGCGTATTCAGGTTGATATGGATGACCAATTTTGCGGGTAATAATTAGATCAAGCGGGGCATTAAGGTAATTGGCAATTTCTGCCGCCACCGCCACCCCTCCGCGGGGAAGCGCATACACGACAACATTTTTACCTTTGTATTTATTTAGTTTGCGTGCAAGGAGTAAGCCTGCCTCAATCCTATTCTTAAAATGACGCATTCCCTTTCATTTTGAAACTGTATTACTGGTTTTTTTATTTACAATCAAGGCTAAACTAAAAATTGATACCATAGTAAGTTGACACATAATACATATGGGGCAGATGACTTTGAGCTGAAATAATTCAATATATGCGAGCCGAAGACAGAAAGCGAGGCCAAACCCCGCCATATATAGCATGAGTTTACTTTTTTTGGTGAAGGCAGCATACAAAATTACAAGATAACCGATGAGACCATACAGAGGAGTGGGAATTCCCAGCGTTTTTGCCACCGGGCCAGAGATGACAGCATCACAATTGATGAAACTGTTTACGTAGCACGGCTGAAATGCAGGCCGAAAGAATTGTTGCCATAACAGATAGACCGTTAACAAAATACCAATACTTGATAAGACTTTAATAAATGAATATATTTTTGTTTGATTTTTCATGATATTGTCCACCCCCCATCAATAACAAGCGTTTGGCCAACAACGAAATCCGATTCATCACTTGCTAGATATACTGCCCCATAGGCAATGTCCTCTGGCGTACCCACTCTACCCACCGGTGTTTTATTCAAAAATCCCTGTTTCGCTTGTTCATTTTCTAAAAATGGTTTTGTCATATCGGTATCAATAACTCCCGGAGCTATTGCGTTGACACAAATTCCTTTTGAGGAATAATCTAAAGCCATTTCACGCGTTAAGTTGACGACTGCTCCCTTGGCAGCACAATATGCGGCAGACTTCTCAAATCCAAAAAGCCCAGCGATTGATGCAATATTGATTATTTTTCCTTCACCATTTTTAATCATACCTGGGAGAACCGCTTTTGATACCAGATATACGCCTTTGGCATCAACATCCATAACACGATCCCATTCATCTTCACTTGTTGAAGTAACGTCATCGGGGATATATACACCAGCGTTATTAACAAGGATATCGATTGCGCCAAACTTCGTAATTGTTGTCTCCACCATCTCCTGTATTTGTTTTTGTGAGGAAACATCGGTAATACAATAAATTGCTTCGCCTCCACTTTTCTTTATTTCATCAACTGTCTTCTCAAGTGGTTCTTTTCGTCTTCCGCAAATAATTACCTGAGCGCCCTCTTTGGCAAACATAAGTGCAATGCCCGCACCAATTCCTGTTCCACCTCCGGTTATAATTCCAACTTTATTTTGTAATCGCATACTTTTATTTATAATTTGTAACTTCTTGCTTTTTGAGCATCGGCTTTTGTCTCATACATTGTACCAGCAGGATGCTCTGGTGGTGCATACACCGTAAATAATTTG
Organism: Candidatus Roizmanbacteria bacterium RIFCSPHIGHO2_12_FULL_37_23; assembly: GCA_001788095.1. Classification (GTDB taxonomy): domain Bacteria; phylum Patescibacteriota; class Microgenomatia; order UBA1406; family HO2-37-13b; genus 2-12-FULL-37-7b. Next base: position 45,794 of record MFZX01000022.1, on the reverse strand, counting down.
AGATCTTCATCACCAGTGTTTTTGAAGTTATGGACTGCCCCGGCAGGGACATAGACTACATCATGTTTCTCCACGGCTCGGGATTCTCCGTTGATGATCGCCTCGCCGTCTCCATCAACAAAAAACAATATTTGATCGGTGTTTGGATGTGCTTCTTCTCCAATATCGCCGCCAACAGGAATACTCATCGCCACAATCTGACTATTAGTGCCAGTATAAAGCACTTTTCGGAAGTTGCTATTTTCTTTGGTTAGTTTTTTAATATCACCAGCGAACATATGTCTTAATATTACCCCTTCCATTGGGAAATAGCTAACTGGACTCTATCGCCAACAAAAGTAACCCCTTCATCTGTGAGCATGGTAATTTTGGTGTTTACTCCCTCTCCGGCGGAATAACCGTGCATGCGGCCATCAGAACCGACAACCCGGTGACAAGGAATCGTCTTCATATCAGGATTATTCTTCATTGCCGTCCCAACAGCGCGAAATGCTTTCGAGTTTCCTGCTAATCGGGCAACTTGCTGATACGTCGCTACTTTGCCTTTGGGAATTTTACTGACTACAGCGTAGACTTTTGCGTAGAAAGGTCTGAGATATGACATTGACAGATTATATTCGCTATTGCCAGAATGTGCAAGTTAGATCGGCTCAACATCCTATAACAATTGAAACTCTCCTAATTTGGGTGTATAATAGTCGTCATTATGGCACACGAAGACGAAGATTATAGTGGCTCGTATGGTGGTGAAGGCTTCGATTGGTCAGCGCCTCGCGTCGACTGCGTCATAGAAATAGATGATTCTTCTTGGCTTGCTAGATTAGTGAACCCAGAGCTACTTGAAAGAATCAGCCAATACCCCGCTCTCGAAGGCCGAAGCGATGAATGGCTCATCTATCAAAGACTGTATGGGGTGCTAGTGGAAACTGGACCAGAATTGGATCCCAATACACGAGCGCGTCTCAGAAACCTAATCGGCGTTATGCGCCTGGCAATGTTTCCTAACTTAAATCCAATGGAACAAGAATCGCTGCTAGAATTATCCAGAGCCACTTCGTTTGATATGTCTGCATTAGAGTATGACGTTGACCCGGAGGCCATAGAGGATATTCGGTGGCTATGGGGAACATTTGAACTAAGAGTGCCGACTGTAGAGGAAAGTCGACCTCAGTTCGGCGACAACTCGACCGCCCTCTTTGGTCCCCTCCGAGAACCCCAAGCATGATCGTACCCTATAATATGCTATAATCCCGTCATGTCTGTCGATCGATTAAGTCATAGGGTGCCAATGCCTGTTCAAGCTGCGGGGTTGTCATTACTGCTTGCAGGGATGCAACTCGGTTGTCGAAATACTCCTAATCCGAGTACAGCCGCATCAACTGAGGTATATAGTCCCGGATCTGTTGAAAGCGCCACCTACCAGATCGGGAATCAACCGATAAAATTATCTCTACCGGTGGCGCTACCCGATGAGTTAACCAGGATTCATGCTAACATCGGTAACCCCTCTTCTGAGTTTGTCCACATGTTTGAACAACGGCTTGCTGGAGCAATTTATAAAATTCAGTTTATGACACTACAAATTAAAGAGGGAGAAGAACCGATTGAAAAAATTATTCAACGGAGTGGTTTTGTCATTACTCCAAATGGGTTGGCACTGACCGCTCAACATGGCGCCAGAAATAATGGAACATCAGAGCTTGGTTCCGAATTGGAACTGGGACAAGAGGTTGCCATGACAGGGGCGACAGGACAAAATGGCACCGGTAAAGTCATCGGACTGATTCCTAATCTTGATATCGCCGTGATTCAGGCAATCAACTATAAAGGTCAGTTTATTCCTCTGGGTAATATTGATACTAGAAGCATTGGTGATATGGTAATTATACCCGGGTTTCAAACAGACAATGATTCAAAGATAAATGGGGGAATGTCAGTGGCATTTGGAAGATATTTGGGCGGTGGAACAAAACTGGTTTCCTCTGCTGATGAACAATTGCTACCCGGCATGACGATGGGGATTGCCGCACCGGGATTATACGAACCCGGTCTTTCTGGTGGACCAATAATTGGCGAAGATGGCAAAGCTTACGGTGTTGCCGTTATGGTGGCGTACAATCCTTCAAAAGTAATTTATCATCTTTTAGCCACGCGCGTTGATGAACGGTTTATCGCTGATAGGTAACTATACCCCACCCTGAGGCCTCTTGCCATATCCATAACTTTTCTTTTCGTCAGTCATGTATTTGATGATATAAATATGGCGCCTGAATGTCAATACCTATCGGCGTTGCTTGCTCTGTTTTTCTGGAAACAATATACTCGATGATATCACTGGCCACATCTTGAGGCTCCCCCATTACCGGAAAGTGGTGAATGTCAATTCCAGGACAATCGTTAACCTCGAGAACGTATGATTGTCGCGTTTTTGGATTGTAAATAATATCGACACCACAAAATTCCATTCCGAGCGATTTGGCCGCCCTGAGGGCCAGTAATCTCGAGTTCTGATTCACTACCTCGGTGACATCTTTACTGATGCCTCCGGCACTAATATTGGCATTCTGTTTAAGAAAGACTGTTTCATTTTTGGCAATAACACTAGATAGCTTCCAACCACCCTTTTTAAGAGTCCGGGATAACTCAAAATTAATTCTGATCTTGCACATTGGTTTCTCATATTTCTCCCCTACTAAAGGATTAGTATTGAATTTTTTAATCAACGTTCTGATGGTACTTTTCCCGTCCCCCACTACATGGGCCGGTATTCGTTCTACGACAGCAGAAATCTTGTCCCCGACCACGAGAATTCTATAATCAACGCCGGTAATATGCTCCTCGATAAGAATGT
>MFZX01000022.1:31215-42935 GCA_001788095.1 Candidatus Roizmanbacteria bacterium RIFCSPHIGHO2_12_FULL_37_23 | reverse complement strand
TTGGGCGAATTTGGCTAAAACAGCCTCTAATTCGATAGACGTTTCGATATTGGCATAAATCTCGGCGCCATGAGCACCGTCAATCGGTTTAATTACACAGGGAAAAATGTTTTTCTTTAATATTAAAGCTTTCGCTTGCTTAACAGTCCGTACCAGCCAACTCTTTGGTACCAAGATACCATTTTGCTTGAAGATTTTCTTAGAAAGAAACTTATTGCCGGCAATTTGGCAAGAACTTTGCGAATTCATGGGCAAATTCGTCCCTTTGATGAAAACTTTTTCACTATTAATCATGATCGAAAAGAGGTTGAAACGGGTTGATTCAATGGCACAATCAAGGCCCCGCCTTACCGCCGCTTGGTAAATCAATTGAGCACTCACAGTAGGCAATAGTCGTTTTCTTATCATCAGATCACAACACAAAGAGAGAGGGAATAATTTTGGAGAAAACTATCTCAGAATCTCGATATTGTAGCCTTATTATACCATTAGGGCATCAAATCGGCAAATACTTAATAAGAGCCCTCTCTATGGATCAAACACGGTAACGGGGCCAGGAATTGGGGTGCAGGTCCCCGCGTAGACAAATATTCTCCAATTGGGATCACTAGAAGCATCACTGGCAGTATACTTGGTGGCGCTAGTAGTAGTGCGGGTTGACCAGGTTCCGCTACTATTCTGTCTTTGCACTCGGTATCGGGTGGCGCCGGCGACAGCTTTCCAAGAGAAGGAGACGGTGCCACCTCTTGTCGGATTGGTATCGGAATGAGTGAGAATGGTCGGAGCGACACAAGTATTCGGCAACGAAGATGGAGTCGGCGTTGGGGTGACGGTAGGAATATTCGTTGGAGAAGGTGTTACAGTCGGTCCACTACTGGCGACACTGCTATTGACGTCGACGCGTCCAAAGGTCGATCCGGCCAAAACAGAAGCATTAGCGGTTTGGAAAATACGGTTTACCACACCATTGTTATCCGTATTGTATGGCGTCTCCCAAATTAGCGCCGCTTGACCAGCGACATGGGGCGATGCCATTGATGTCCCACTAAATGAGGCATAGCCGCCAATATAATCGGAGGAGACAATGCTCACTCCCGGGGCGGCGACATCGACATCCGCCCCGAAATTGGAAAAACTGGCTCTGACATCGTTTTGATCGGAAGCAGCAACGCCGACTACATGGTTACAGTTAGCTGGCATTATGGCGCCACTGGCATTGCTATTGCCGGCGGCGGCCACCACTACCATTCCTTGTGACCAGGCTTTATCAACCGCCGCCTGAATCAAAGGATCACAAGATCCCGTCGCTCCTAAACTCATATTAATCACTTCAGCACGCCGGGTGCCGCACGGATTAGTATCGCACCCGGCCGCCCAAAGAATCCCGTTGATAATCCAAGCGAACGACCCCGACCCGTTATCTCCTAAAACTTTTACATTGACAAGACTGGACTGATTCCCCACTCCCGCGACTCCAGTACCGTTATTAGTACTGGCTGCCGCAATCCCCGCCACATGCGTCCCATGATTACAAAAGTCGTCCGCATTGGGGGCAGTAGTAAAATTAATTCTCGAAATAACTTTGCCACGAACATCAGGATGACCCGGACTACCATCCGGACTAGCATAAATCGAAGCGCTATCATAAATGCCACAATCCAGAATAGCGATCCGAGTGGCGCTGGAACCGGCAGTTACGTCCCAACCAGCAGGAGCATTAATTTTCAGCATCCCCCACTGCTGTCCAAACAGCGGATCGTTAGGCACTGAGAGAGCGTACATTACTTGATCCGAAACCACGTATTCAACATTCGGATTGTTGCGATAGGCAGTGATCGCCTTCGCCACGTCTTCTTTACGCACTCGAACCCGATGAGTATTCTTTAGATAAAGCTTATCCGCTTTCTGCGCTCCAGCTTCTTTATTAACTTCATCCTGTTGATCGGAAGTTACTTTATCCCGAAATTTCACCAGAATACTGCCGGCACGAGATGGGCGGCCTCGTTCCGGATCAAGCACTTCCTTAATAATTGTCGTTTGAAACTCTCGGCCACCCCGCCTAACCCTGATCGATTCCGTAGTATCATCGCTAACACTTTGGGCCAAAACTGACTTTTGCCAGAAAAACGATCCAAAAATACTAAGGATAATGAACAGGAGACTAAGTAGAAGTCGTTGCGATCGGCGGTTACCAGACTTAATAGGCATCGTCCTTAGTGTAACAACTAACGATATAGAATGTCAACAAGGGGCTATTTACGATATTTCTTCCGCTTTTGCGCCAACATCGTTTGCTTTATCGCCAGCCTTTTTTTGGTTTTATGAGAATGGGTTTTCCGCATCTTCCCCACCCCAGTTGGTCTTTTCGCCATAAGCTAATTATATACTATTAGAATCCTAAATCTTCTTCAACTAAAATAAACCGGATTTTACGCTTTGAATAGGCACTTTCTCCCCGAAATATCACAATTTTATTCGCCCTGGTACCCACCTTATATTTCTCCATCATGTGTTTCTCTTCCATCGGGACGACATGTTCATGAAGTCGCTTCATCGCTGAATCCAGATCAGGAACAATCTTTTTAGTACTGACAACAAAGATAAGATTTGGTGAAGTATTCACCACGTGAGGTAACTGGCTCCCAGTGTTACTGGCGATAACAAATTCTCCCGTTTCGGCAAGGGCGTGAACGCTACCGAGATAATAATCGGATAACAACGCTTTTTGTCGTAGCGCCGACTGCTTATCGGGGTCTTTTTCGGCCACGATCCCTTCATGAAGATTATTCCACTGATGTTTCCCCGACTTGAGATATTCAACAAAACCAATTTGCTCTAAAGTGACTGAAGAACCATTCATCACCGAAGCGCTATCCGGAATAATTTCTTTAATCTTGGCCAGAGCTTCCTGCCGACTCTTTACCCGAATTACTTCATACCCCAGTTTTCCCAAAGCGTCTGAGGTTTTCTTAAGTGAAGCGTCGTCCGCCAGTGTGTCGTATTTCATATGAGTAATTGTAACATGTAGAAAATATTGAGTTCCAATAACTAGTCTCGCACATTAACAGACTCCTCGTAGAACCGGAAATTAAGCTCCTCTAAAAACTTCTTAAAAAAATATATTTCTTCTTGGTGCTTATTTTTCTATGAAGCATGGGAGTGGGATAGTTAATCCCCAGTATTCTCCCGTTGATAATATGTCTAGTCACTCCGGGTGGTAGAGTCATTTTCTTCTCAATTAAACCATATATTTGCTGGCTAGAAAATGTCGGAAAAAATAATCCTACATTCATTTCTTTGCGTTGCGCAAAAAATAGGGTTAAATCTGACATACTTTCAATCGATATCTGAGCGTTACGCTTGATTAGTTTCTTATAAAGATTGACTACATCAGTAAGCAACTGGACCTTCTTAAAAAGATCGGATTCTGTATATACGCTTAAGCCTTTTCCATCTCGAAATATAATGGTGGCAGACGCCATGGGATGACCAGTAAGAGTGACGCCAAGACCGAGCGTAAATGACTCCGTTTTAATATGAGGAATCTGGTGAAGCTTTTCTACAAACACATCTTTATCCACTTTCGAAGTATGCACCCATGATTTAATATTAACCTGAGAAGTGTCATGATAATCGACCATCTGCACCACGGCATGGCTACATTTGAGTTTCTTTAAAGTGACTATCCGGTTTGTCCCATCAAGCTGAATGTATTTATTCCCCAATCCCTTAGAGACGATAGGCGGGTCGATAAGGGTTCGCTACTTTTTAAATTTTGATAGCAATTTTTTGACTCGAGCTTCATCGTATTCTTCCTGTAGGTCAATAGAGTCAAGTGGGATAGACTCCATACGGTAATATAGCAAATTCTACGCGGAACTTCAAGACGGGCCAGATTTGGCTTCTTGTCGAACGAACAAGTAAAGCTCTTGATATAATATAAGCCAATATGCCTATTGATACAAAAAGCTTTGTTGCTCCGAATGATCCTATCTTAATTCGTAAGGCAGACCCTATAGAAGCCCGTGACATTCAATCAACAGAAGTTAGAAATATCATTGAATCGATGCTAGATATTGCCTACGGTCATCAGGAAGATCGTTCTAAAGCATTCTTAATTGGTTTAGCCGCTCCACAAGTGGGCGTTTCTAAAAGAATCATCTTAGTTGATGTTACAGCCGATGGTAAGGGAGTCGTTGGTGATCTAAAAGTTTTCATTAACCCTGAGATAACCTGGCAATCCGATGAGACTGAAGAATGGTACGAAGGCTGTTGGTCCACCGATAAAGTATGCGGCATTGTCGCCAGTCCCAGTAAGGTCAGGGTAAAAGCCTACACTGAGAATGGAACAATCATGGAAGAAGAATATACCGGTTACACTGCCAGAATTTTTAGACATGAAATTGATCACCTTAATGGCAGGGAGTTTGTTCAACGTATCACTGATGACAACAAGTTACATTGGGTGGAAGACGATGACTGGGAAGCCTATCGCAACAATCAAGGATGGAGAAACTGGCCCAAAAAATGTCCACGAGAGAAATGGAACAAGATAAAAGGCGACCGGTCATAAACTCTTCATCAAATTTCTTCTGACTCGCGCTTGAATAAGCTTTTTTATTAGTGCGACTGGCAGTTTTTCATACCTAAATTTAATCCAAGATCGCTGGGCCGGGCCAATTAACTACCTCCTAATTGGCCCACCGATTTCTTATGTCTACCTGTTATTTCGCTTCGCTAACGCTTTCAGCGAGCTTGACATTTTTAGCACTAGGGCCTTTTTCACCGTTTTCAACATCAAATTCAACCATTGCTCCAACTTGAAGCTCGTCGAAAGTGATACCGCTTAAATCTGTAGAGTGAAAGAAAAGATCTTTCGTCTCTCCATCTCGTGAAATAAATCCAAAGCCTTTTTCAGTTTTTGTTTTTACAGTTCCATTCATAGTATTTTCATATCTCCTTTCATTAGTCTATTATACTATTTTAGGTGCTAAATAGCCAATTGATTTCCCGTGACTACAATTCTAGCCTATAAAATCGCTAGTCTTTCAAATGGGTACCGCCATGTTTTAGATAAAATTTAATAGCCGGTTCGTTCCAGTCGAGAACTGTCCAATCGATTCTTCCACATTCTCGTTTCTTAGCTAAATCTTTAGCGAAGTCAAATAATACTTTCCCGATACCTTGTTTGCGATGGGCTTCCAGAATAAATAAATCTTCAATAAACAGCGTCGGACGAGCGAGGAAACTGGAGTACGTCATCAAAGCAATCATGTATCCGACGGGAAGATCGTCGATGTAGGCGATAAAGCCTTCAAATCTTGGAGAGCTGGATAAACAGTCAGTTTTTAATCGCGCAATCGCCTGGTCATCCGGCGGTGCTAGTTTCTCATAAATGGCTAACTGCTTGATCAGGTTAATAAATGAATCAAAATTATCGCCGTCAACCCTGGATATTAGATACCTATCTTCCATACATTTTTTTCTAAAAATGCCTCAATCGATTGTCTATTGGCTTTATTAATAAGGTTTGAGTGTGATAATTTGTTGATTTTGGCGTACTCTGAAAGGGTAATAATCTTCTTACCTTCTAAGTAGGCTAAACGTTTATAATAGCTGTTCGTAAGGGCTTTCCCAACAATTTCTTCCATGACGTATGTAATCCCTTTTGCGTCAAATTCCTTAAAAGCTTCATAGTATTTTTTTTTATCTATGAATTTTATGTTAATTGGCACAAATCCTTCCCGTATGAGCAAATAGTTATTAATTACTCGTCCAATGCGGCCATTACCATCAACAAATGGGTGAATATGTTCAAATGTCAGATGTAATCTCGCAATACGTTTTATAACATTCTCTTCGCTTGTGGCATTGTATTCTGCGAGCATACTTTGCATCCTCCCGACTATCTCTATTGGTGACGGAGCAATATGACTACCAACTCGAACATATTCGTTAGCGATTCGGAATCTTCCGGCAACATTATCACGAATATTAGCAATCAACATTCCATGAAGTGACAGCATTACTTGTAATGTAAGTTCTTGTTCTTTGGCTTTTTTATCAATATAAGACACCACTCTCGCCAGATTTTTTGCTTCAAATATTTCCCGTTCAGTAATAAATCTATCTAAGGCAATTTGGAGAAGTATTTTTTCTGTCTCTTCAAGAGTGAGAGTACTATTTTCAATTGCATTCGAGTTATAGACCTGCTCAGCAACTTCAGTTTCGGCAATAAGCTGGAGTAATGCTTCCTTGTCTATGGAAGCATTGTAGTACCTTTCACGTAGTGTGCTTATTTTATTAAAGACGTTGAGAGTTTTCGCCATACATCATATTATAGCTTTTTTCACGATTTTGTCAACATAAACGTGAAAAAGAGGATAAAAATGGGGTATTTTCACGGTTATCAGATGCTAATTCGTGCTCCCCAATATTAGCACACTGCGAACGCATTTTCTAGAGACAGAGGAAGAATATGAGCCTATTTTTGCATCTCTATAAGCTCCAGAGACTGGCTTGTGTTGAGCTTGTCGAAATAACTAAGTTCGGACTTCTTTACATGTAATATAGAATTTCTTTAGCAAATATTCCTATAATGAATGCATGGGTGAAATTATCTTCGAGTTCAGTATCGGTATCCTTGTATTATTATTCTCAACACAAAAGTTTGTTGGATTAGCGAAACACATTTCACGTATATTTCAAATCTCGCCTTTGATTGTTGGTATTACTGTTGTTGCAATAGGCACGTCACTGCCTGAACTGGCAGTATCATTGACTGCAATTTCTCGGCAGGATGCAGGGCTTGCGATGGGCAATATTATTGGATCAAATATTGTAAATATATTATTAGTATTTCCCATAGGATTGTTTATTGGAAAGCTACGAATTGGTACCACGAAAACCCAACGCAATGCCTTGATGCTTTTTGTAGTGACCATTGTATTCTACTTCTCTCAAACGCTGGAAGTAATAAAACCTAAAGCAGGCTTGATACTCATAGGATTAGCTATGGTTACCAGCCTGACTGAATACAAATTTGCTATTTTTGGTAGAAAACATGAGGATCTGAAGCGATTTAAGAATTACAAAAAGGAAAAATTCGGTTTTCGTACCGTTCTATTTGGTTTGGCATTAGTTGCAGGAATAATTTTGGGGAGTATTTTATTGGTTGATGCGGTTGAGGAAATATCACTTATTACCGGTATATCGACTACGATCTTAGGTCTTACTTTGACAGCGGTTGCAACATCTTTACCTGAGCTTCTGACAACAATTTTTAGCCAGGGCGAAAAAGAGGAAAAACTCACTTTGGGAAACATACTCGGTAGTAATATATACAATCTATTACTCGTTGGAGGATTGACTTCTTTATTTCTACTTGATTCACGTCTTCCCACTAAAGAATGGGTGTGGCTTTTAGGTACAACAACCGGATTTTTATTCATATTGAGACATTATCGCGGTCGCAAACCTCCTAAATTTGTGGGTGTTCTATTTTTAATTATTCTGTTCATATATTTTATTTCACAGATGTAAAAAACAGTCATAGCCCCGTATAGATAAGCTGAATACTAATAAGTAGGATAGCGACAAGGACGACTTTTTTGAATGACTTTTGGGGCACTTTCTCTACTATCCTTTTACCAAGAAATGAGCCAACAACTGCGATAGGAAAAAGAGCCAGTAAATACCAACTATTTGAGCTTTGCAGAAAACCCTCTTTCAAATAGGCTGGAATACGAGTAGCGTCAACAACTATGGCTATAAAAGCAGACGTTGCAATGTATTTTTCCTTTGGTAAGTTAAACGATGTAAGAAACGCTCCTCTTAAAGCACCTCCTGTTCCAATAAGTCCCGCCAAGAAGCCTGACAAACTTCCACCGAGAAACGTACTGAAGAAGTTTTCCTTAATCCTAATTGTATCTTTCCATAAAAAGATGAGTGAGTAAACAAGAAGAAAGACTCCAAGAATGCCTTTTAGTAAATCTTGGGAAATGTAGGAAACAAGCAGTGCTCCAATGATGCTAAATATGACGCTCGGAATTCCAAACTTAATAATTGTGTTTTTGTCGAGTCCTCCTTTGAAAAAGCCTACCCTGCTAAGGTTTCCAAAAAGATGAAAAAAGGCAACGAGGGCTAATGCGGTTGTAAAATCAAAATAGAACAAAGCAAGAGGTAAAAGAATGGTTGAAGAGCCAAAGCCAGCGATAGTACCTATGACTTCAGCGAAAAGAGCTGATAGGAAGAAAAGAATTTCCATTCATCAAGTTTACCAATAATTTTTTAAGAAAGCTGTGTCCAAGATTAGTTTACTATGACAACTCAAGTTTACTCTGATGTGTGCTTATCCCCATCGACATGGTAAAATAAAGCAATGAAAAGTCAAACGATTATCGTGACTATTACCATCTTGGCTGTCGTGGCGCTGGGCATAATGTTTTTGACAAAGAACCAACAAGTGGACACCACAACGATAAGTGGTCCCGTTTCAATGGATACTGCGAAGAGCGAGCAATATGTCGAATACTCTCAAGCTGAATTAGAGAAAGCTAGTCAAAAACGACGGGTTTTATTTTTTTATGCTAACTGGTGCCCAACGTGCCGGCCTGCAGATGAAAGTTTCAATGAAAATCAAGCAAATATCCCTGAAGATGTTGTAGTAATCAGAGTGAATTATAATGACTCAGATACCGATCAAGCAGAAAAGGATCTCGCTCGGAAATATGGCATTGGGTATCAACATACATTTGTGCAAATCGATTCAGAGGGGAATCAGGTGGCTATATGGAATGGTGGCGAATTTGATGAGATGATGGAAAACCTTAAGTAAGATACTCCTCTTGGGCAATACTTAATCAGAGATTGTTCCATCACCATACGTAATACGTAAAGCTTCCCCTGGTTGTATTTTTAGATCTAATGTGTCCGGCTTTTCGAGGCCGTTTATGAAAAACCGCAGTTTATTATTTCCATTGCTACAATAGGTTTCTTTGGTGCCGGTTACTAAACAGGTCTTATTTATTGAGAAAGGCAATGTTGCAAAAAAATCCGCCCAGGTAATCCCCGCTTTTTTGACATAGATAATGCTCGGGTCAGCGCTCTGAATAAAAACATCCGAAGACTGGCTGTGGTACATAGCAGAAGTAAAAATGCGCTTTGTTCCATTGGTAAATATTTCAAAAGAAGCGGTGAAATCATTTATCTCCGGTGTTTTTGTAAAAGCAGGGGTATTTTTTAAAGAATCTGCTCGTTTTACCTGTCGGCTTATTGCTCCGGTTATAGCTAAGGCGAAAATCGTCAAAATAAGCAAAACTGCCTTTTTATTCATGGTTTCATTGTAACAAAAATCCGTGTCGTGCTGCCAAATTTTTTTGGCTCCAGCGACTGGACCAAGTTCGAACTGTTTTATATCAATAGCCTGAATAGTAATGTGACGATCTGCCAACATTATAGTCTGATCAAGAATTTTCGTAGTCATCTAACTAGGCCCGCTCGCTTAGGCGATTTCTCCCAGCGAATCATTGGTAGGATAGATTGTCCAGAGGTTGTTATATAACAGATGCAGAGCTAGCTTGTGTTATCGTAATGAGTTAAGGAAACCAAATTGCATTACCACTATCTATGTTTTTAGCAGTTATAAGGTTAAAGATAGAACAATCCCTAACGTTTAATATGTTGAGACCTTGATCGCCATGATCTTTGTATCCAAGAATTCCTTTACTATCAGGAGACCATGTATCATACCTGAAAGCATAGCCTGTTCCTCCGGCCCAAGAATAGTATGAATAGTCGAAACTGCCATTACATTCTCTGCGAGAATTATCTTTAAGATTAATAACTACAATTTCTTGCCCTGTATCGTAAGTTCGTCCTAACAAGTTTTCTTTATCAGGAGACATTATTAAAGATTGGCCTAATTTTGCTATTTCTTGCATTTGTCCTGTCTTAATATCTAATACAACTGTATCTTTTTCTTTTGCCGAATCAAACAAATAAAGTTTCGCTTCATCTGAACTCAATCCTACTGGATATGCTTGAGGATAGTTTTGAGAGAACATCTCATCTTTTGACCTTTTTTCAACTATCACATCTGTTTTATTGATAGCGTCCATTAGGTGCAAATCACCACTCTTATAAAAAGCAACATATCTGCCGCTTTGAGACCATACTGGCGGTTGAGGCACATTCGGTCCTTCGTGGACTTTTCTTAATGAATCAACCTCTGTTGCTAATATCTGTTTATTTGAACCATCAATATTTGAAATTATGAGGTTTTTATTCTCAATAAAATTTACTTTGTCTGTCTTAGGTACCCAAACAATTGGAGAAACGTAATTATTTTCACTACCTTTCAGGTTGAGGATATCACTACCTGAGGACACATCTATTAATCTTGAACCTATACCATTCCCTACCCATACAGAGACATATTTATTATCATGAGACCATAGTGGATAATGATTTTGAATTGGGCTATATGGAATAAGTGTTTTTGTCTCTTTTAAGTCGAGATTGTGTATAGCAAGTCCGCTATTATATCCAACATAATAACCTTCATTTGTTCTCTTTTTTTCATCTTTTGGATAAAACCCATATGCAATCTTTTTGCCATCTGAAGATATGCTAATATGAAACTTGTTATTCTCATCGTTCGTGATTTGCTTTTTGTTAGTACCATCTGAATTTATTGTCCAAATTTCTCCTTCAGAAACAAACGCTATTTTTCCCTTTGCATCTGAAGAATTAGATGCTTTTAACTGAGGAAGTGGTGTGGGATAAGAATAACTTTCTGTTGGTCTAATTTTTTCAGTTTGTTTCTCTTTAGAAGTCGTTCTATTTTGAAAACTTAGAAATAAAGATACTCCAGCCCCAGCAACTATAAGGACTATGAATAAAATATTTAAAGGGATAAATAGCTTATTCTTCAAGATTGAGAATTTATTTTGAGTTGCATGTTCTGCTTGGGGATGTAATGGTCTTTGGTCAATATTAGTGCTCTCCGCATCCATATAGTAAGTATTTCAATAAAAGTCAGAGATTACAAGAAGCATTCACTTATCCTCTCAACGCAAGATATAAATTAAGAGAAACTAAAAAAGTGGGGCTCCCTGAGCCTCAACTCCTGAGAGTGCCTCCATTGCAGGATTATTTTAACGCATTCTTGACAACATTACAGGATGTCCGGTACTTCGGCGAGATGAAGCAACGATGGCTGGAGATAAAGAAGCTCCACGCTGGAGCAAACCTTTATGAGGTAAAAGCATAAAGGGGAGTTTTACCGTAAATCTTTCTTTTTCTCTTCAAACTCTTTTTTGTTAATTTCCCCACGAGCATACCGTTCTTTCAAAATATCAAGAGGTGTTCTATGCTCTTGCTGTTGTCCTGACCTTCCAAGATAACGGAGTAATGCAACGACACCAAGAATAAGGAGTATCCATAAAAATAGCATTGGTATCCATCCCAACAAACCAAACCCATTCCATCCGCTCATCATAGGATTACCACCTCCTCCTATCATCCACATCATCGGCATAAAACCTAAACCATTTGAAGGAGTTTGAGCAGAAGTGTCACAGCCACTCAAGCGTTTACCCATTACTATGTGCATCTGTTTTTCCCTTTCTTCGCCCATCATGCTGGTCATCATCTGATTTATGGCAGCGTGCCTTTCAGTGTTACCGATTGATTGACCCATAAAGTATTCACCAAGCGAA
>MFZX01000022.1:0-31199 GCA_001788095.1 Candidatus Roizmanbacteria bacterium RIFCSPHIGHO2_12_FULL_37_23 | reverse complement strand
AAGTATTCACCAAGCGAATCATACTGTTCATCGGTGAGATTTTTACATTCGAGCTCTTTTACCTGTAGTTTCTCCCAGATTTCTTTCCCTTCTTGTTCTTCACGAACGGTATGATCATCGGAAGTTACCGATGATGGCAAACCCGCCCAACCATCCATCATGCCTTGTGCTAAAGCTAAAGAGGGGGTTTGCATTAAAGCAAATAAAAGAATTGGAATTAAAAATAGCTTTCTCATAGATTACTTGCTCTTATCAATAATTCTTCTAATAATTTCATCAACTTCAAGTGGTAAGTTGCCAAGATCTGCGTTTGGAAAAAACTGGGGAAGGATAATTGGCCTCATTCCTGAAATGAATATTTGACTTTTCTTTTGATACACGTTTATCTTACAGGGAAGACAAAGACCTATTTTGATATCAGCTTGAAGTACCGCATAAGCACTTTTGGCATTGCAAATCTCGATAATCTTGAAGGGTTCAATCTCAAAACCTTTTTCTTTTAAGGTGGCGGTAACATCATGGATATGCAAGACTCGAAATCCGGCATTTTTCGTTTCTCTCTCAACGGAGGCTAATGCTTCGTCGAATGGTTTCTCTGTTGTAACTGTGTAATCAAAATCCATAAAAACTCCTGTTAAAAAGTTATAACCTTATCACTTTCGGCAATCAGATTATATAAGTCTTCAATTCCGCCTGCCGGGCATTCTTTACCGCTTTTTTGCTTTCGGATCGCCATGCAAGTGCCGCAAGCTACAATCTTTGCTTTATCCGATTTAAGAAACGTTTGAATTTGAGCTATGACATTGAACTTTTCGGAACTTGATTTATCGTATTCTACCCCTTCTCCCAGTAAAAATATACTTACCTCGTCTCCCTTTTTGAGAGCAAGATTGGCAAGACGCAAGGCATTCCAGTTTGTTTCTGCACGGTTGGTTGAGAGGATAATAGTCAACTTCATACTTAAGTATACCAAGAGATCTAAATTCGAGGAAATTCATAGAAAATGCTCATCCTGATTGACTCTTTCCTCAACAGGAAGATTGAGTTTTCATTTAATTTTCAGGACGTACAAAGCGTGCTTAATACATTCCAAATTCAAATAGCTAACTTTGTCTAACATCAAAGTCCCAATCTGATGGTGAAAGCTTTATCATATTATTTTTTCAATACTGCTCTTGGTTTTTCTCCGTTTGAAGGTCCTACATAACCATACATTTCAAGTTGGTCCATGATTCTAGCTGTCCTAGCATACCCTATGTCGAGTCTACGATGCAACTGAGATAGTGAAGTAGTTTCTCCCTCTCCTACAATTTTAACTGCCTCATCAAATAAGGTGTCCACATTACCGGCAGTTGGATGTACTTCTCTAGGCTTGCTTCCCATTGTTTTTCCAACAAGTCCCTGACTTTCCATTTGGTCAAGCAACCTAGCTGCATGGGCATAGCCAATGCTTAACCTTCGTTGAATTAGTGAGGCAGATGCATTCTGTTCCTGATATACAACTCTCGCTGCCTCGTTATAGAGAGGATCAAGTTTAACATCTTCATCCACCTCAAATTCATCTAGTTGGTCAATAAAAAGCTCTTTATCTGCAGCATCTAAACGGGCTGTTAGAATTTGGATTGTTCTATTAAGTTTTTCTAGCTTTTCATCAAGATCTTGCTGAATTTTCTTAGAGGTGTTCAAAACTTTCCATAGCTCAAGAATAATATAAATGAGAAGAATGATTAAAATAAAGAGGGTAAGTTGAGAGATTGTCATATTTAGTATTCTACTGTGTTTTGCCTGACTTAGTTTTTTGGAATTTAACCTCGTACTCTGTATCTATTTTATCAGCGATCCATAATATTCCTTTGGCGATAAGAACTAATCCGAACGAGCAAAGTCGTCTTAGTCGTTCAACATTGTCAAAAGTTACATATTCAATAACCTTCTCTTGTTTTTGGATTATTTTATAACCCAGACCGTTCTTTACTTCAGAACCATTCTTTATCTTTGGAACGATAATACTAATCATAGACCGTCCGGGCTCGGGAGCAATGATTTTAACGGGTTTTAAAGTTGCAAGAGCAAGGGAGAGGTCTTTATCTAGAGAAAAAATGTCATCAATTCGGGTCCCAATAACGATCTCTAGAGAGTAGCGGACGTTGTCATCTTCAATATTGACTTCTGAAACACGAGTCTTGATCCCAAAGGCATCAAGGGTTTTTTCAATGATCGTGGCTGATCTCTCAATTTCCTTCTTATCCCTGGAATCTTTCTTTAGTTTTACCATCAAACTATAAGTCAGTATACCAGTTAGTCCACTACTGTCCAAGCATTGAAATCGGGCTCGCTAGGTTTGACGATTTCCAAATTTCTGTCTTTGAAGATTATTACATTGGATTGAAAATGCTAACTAAAGAAGTTCTATATCTTTCACCATGCATTAGTTATTAAGTAGTTTTTCAGGTTTCAGACCACGCTCAACGAAACAAATGTCATAACTATCCTGAACGCCTCTTCTACTCATCTCGCCATTTTTTTCTTTAATATTTCGTCGTAGTAGTTGCATGCACTCACTTCTAATCTGAGACTGTCTATATTGAAACCAGTAGAACCAACCAAGTACTACTAAAATAGCGATAAGTGAAATATTCCGGTTTTTTAATATTGTCTTTTTCATGAATCTATTGATAGTTTACACTATTACTGCTCGTTTTGGCATTTATTAAAGATCAGGATTTGCCCTTGATTAACGCATTTCTCAGCGGGAAAATTGAGTTTGAGATTGATGGATCATTGATAAAAACTATGTATGAAAACCTTCGTATGGTTCCTTTCCCTTCTTAACAACAAATACTTTGCCAGTAATGCTATCAGCTTTTGATGAACATAAATATGCGACTTGTTTTGCAATTACCTCTGGTTCCACAGCATCATTAATATATTGAGGAAAATATTTCTTGTATTGCTCAGTTGCTACATCAGAAGGAGAAACACAGTTAACTTGTATATCCTTCTCTTTTAATTCTTCTGCGAGACCGATTGTTAAGTCTTCAATGGCTCTTTTTGAAACATAGTATGGTAACCAACCCTTGCCACCATTTTCAAAAGTACCTGAAATATTGATAATTTTACTTTTGGCTTTCATGATAGAGATGAAAGCGTGAACAAGGAGCATCGGCGCCAGTGTTCCAACATTTAAGGTGTCGATAACAGTTTGCTGATCAAAATCTTCGTATCTGATATCGGCAAGAGCTTTGGTATCTGAGTGCCAAATTCCGGCGACATTAACAAAATTGTCCAAGGCAGCATGGTTTTCATAGAACTTTTGAATCAGGCTGTTTATTCCTTCTTTAGTACTTAGATCAGCAATAATTATTTCTGTCTTTCCCTTAAGAGAGGATGCAAGCTTTGCAAGTTTTTCAGAGTTTGTTGCCGTAAGAATGAGCTGAGTATCATCTTTTGATAGTTCGCCTGCAATCGCTGACCCGATTCCCGAAGATGCCCCTGTTATAAGAACGGTTTTCATAGAAGTATTGTAGCAGAAATAGTTCGAGCTTAGTCCTCTAGTGCTCCCCAGTCCTAGACTCTTCATAAAGGACTTTTCTAAGATATTAGAAGTCTTTCAGAATACGAGTTTTATCGGAGAATTGAGGCAAAGATGGGAAGAAATAAAGAGGCTACAGACGGGACAACTTAGAGTATCTGTGTAACTATTACTTGCAATACGCTTTAGCAAGCGAGTCAGTGCTCACTTTGCACTTTATATTATTGGGATCTCTACTGTCGCATCTCCAATTGCCTGTTTCAACTGCTTTCTGACAACTATCCATATCTTTATACTTGGCATCGGTAAAACAATTTTCATAAAGTGAGTCGCAAACAATGAAACCAATAGGATACTTTGTGTCTTTTTGAACAAACTGAAAGAATAAGAATGACAGTAATGCTGTTGCGATAACGCAGAGAAGATATTTACCAAATGGAGTTATTCGGTTAGTACTCATATTTATAACTCTTACTTATAGTTTATAAGAAAATATGATACTTTACAAGGCTATTTATAAACACACAGTTTATAAACTTTTATCGCTCTGGCTAGTAACCTTTGGATATGCCAACCCAGAACGATGTAAAGCTAGGGAAAAGGTTGCAGAAAGCTCGCAAAGTAGCCGGGCTAACTCAAGAACAGATCGCCGATATGGCAAGTCTAAGCGTTCCTTATATTGGTTACCTAGAAACTGGTTTGCGAAAACCATCTCTCAAAACCTTGAAGAAGCTGGCAAAAATAATGGAGGTGAAGGTAAGCGACCTTATTCCGTACTAATCACTTAGTTGTTTCAACTAAACCTTTTTCTGTTAGCACTAGATATTTACTGTCCTCTGTTGCTCTTGGTTTTAGTGCTTTTAGTCCATATTGTTTATAGAAATAATTCTGAAGCACTTTTTTGAAATCCATCAAATAACACGATACATTAGCAGACACTTCCCATAATGCATCTAGTCTCGCCTCAAAACCTTTTTCATCTTTATTATTTTCCGCTTCGGGGTCTTGTAATAGAAATATGTTTTGAAACTCCTCAAATACTTTGTCATTTTCTTTTTTGAAGATCAACATAATCTTTTGCAAATCTTGAACAAATATCTCGTAGCTTTCCCATTTTTGTAAAAACTTATAAAACTGAAGATTAGTACCTACTTGCATTGTTTCATCTATCCACTTCTTTACCGCTTGTTTCTCGGTTCCCATGTGCTTGAACGACTTTGTAAACTTATATGCTTGTACTTTTGAAGAAAACTCACTTATTTGACCTGCATATTTATCTAACTCCTGAATAAGTTCTTTATAGATCTCATGATTGATCTCGTTTTT
The DNA here is from genome assembly GCA_001788095.1 of Candidatus Roizmanbacteria bacterium RIFCSPHIGHO2_12_FULL_37_23. Lineage (GTDB taxonomy): Bacteria > Patescibacteriota > Microgenomatia > UBA1406 > HO2-37-13b > 2-12-FULL-37-7b. The sequence continues at coordinate 26,341 of MFZX01000022.1, read as the reverse complement.
GTGTTGTTTAGCTTGTGCACGAATTACGAACCAGTATGTAACTAACCAACCAAGAACAGAAATTAGAAGCTCCGGTTTTGAAATTACCCAACTAAAGAGTTGACTCATGTGATTGTTCAATCAGACCATATAAATAATCTAAGTTTGTTTCTGGCGTAAACTTGAGCATGCCTTTGTAGCCCCATTCATTACTTGTTACATCTTTGACAAGGTGTTTCGTATCGGCTTTATATTGAGGATCGCGGAGTAAAACCATAATCCATGTAGGTCGGAACTCAAGCCGTGCGAAACTCTTGGTAGTTCGGTAGGATATACCACTTTTCTGGTTTCCCTTTTCTTCTACTTCAGGTAACTGCAATATCTTCTCGCGTATTAGACCAAATTGCTTCCTCATCAGTTCAGAAGTAATTTTGAGATGATAATCAAGGTTATAATCTACACCTGCTTCTTTGATTGCTATTTTTCTAGAGCCTTTCAGTTCAGGAGGCGTGTAAACACTTTCAAGATGTAAGATATCCGGTTCGTAATGATGATAAGAAAGGAGCTCAATATGTTTTTCTTGCTCTACAGCCCCTTGTACATACCTTCCAAAGCCCCGAGCGACTAGGATTACTCTCGGCTGATCCCAATTGACCTTGATACCTTTTCCTAAACGGTTTTCTACCAATAACTCAAAATGCTTTTTATTCTTTATAAGCCAGTTATAGTAGAACAATCCTTGAGCTAAGACCTCTTCATTCTCCTTCCATTTGTATTCAATAATTACCGGGGCATTGTTTTCATCCAATCCTAGTGTGTCTATTCTCCCTTCCTGTATCGGGTATTCTTTTTCAATAAAACGAATACCTAGTAATTCCTCAAGATTAGAAGCAAAGAAATCGCGGAGGGCATACTCATCTCCAAATCCATCGTCTTTGATAGATAGCTTAGATACCTTGTTACTATTTATTTTGAAAATTGCCATATTATTGTCCGTTCCTTTTTTTCTTTAGCTGATCAGTTTCGTAAGGAACAATATAAATTATCCTGATCAAATCCATGGTTAGACGATCAACTCGCTCAGCGTCTTCTACAGAAGTATTGTCTAGCAAATCATCACTTGGGTGAGCCCCAAAATTACCGAAGTGCCTAATTTCATGAGCAGTATCTTTCAGTTGCTTCGTAATAAATCCCGCATCAAACAAAGCATCAATTTGTTCCCATAATTTTTTCTTTTCAATACCCGGTATTTTTACTTTATCTAATACTAGACGCTGTACAGCCCTTCGGTTCATAGTCACTGCACCTTTATAAGCATCGGCATGATAACATCTGTCAGCTTCTGCTAAATCTTCTCGTATTTTTTCTGGTATTGCCTCGTGATAGCTGGCTGGATCAAAGGTGGAGAATGGATAGACTCTTCTTATCCGTTCATTGAGCTTGTCATAAATAACAAAAGATAATTCGCAAAGATGTGTAGGGCACTTACAAATTATCCATGCTTCGTTTTCGCTAATACTACCATTACGATATTTTGCATCTGTGATAGGGACTCCTCGCACTTGCTGATGGCATCCTCGGCAGTAGTAGGAAAGGTTCATATCCTCAACATTTACGGGTTCATATAAACGGTTTGCCATATTTATTTTTTATCCTCACTATTTGCCTGAATAATTGTAGTAATCAAATCTTTTTGGTTTTGCCAAATGGTCTGAGTAATAGATACAACTTGTTCATTTGACATGTTTTTGCCAAGTTGTTCCGCCAACCTATTGCCAGTATTTTTAGCCATATCAATCAATGCTTGCTCCCGATCTCTTTGAGTCTTTATTCTAAAATAAGCAATAAATGTGGCTATTACCAAAAGAAGTAATCCGGCAACCCCAAAAATTAGTTGCCTAGTAAGGTTTGGTTCTCTCATAAAACCAAACAGCATAATCAAACTCCCAACATATGTAACCAAACCTACTATGCCGAATTCTCGTAATACTTTGACAACACTTGATTCTAACTGATCAATTATTTTTTCCATATATTTCTCCTAGCATCATTCGCTCAATCTCCTTACTCGTATCCTCTGTGCTCTTTTTAGCTTCCAGCAAAAGAGCTTTTGCTTGAGTTTTTTTACTTCTAACCTCGGATGCAATTTCCCTTTGTATACCAATACTAGGTATTGGAATAAGTAATTTTTCTACATCTTCTGTTTTTAGGCGTGGAAGAGTATTACCTGTCATAAGATAACTTGTTTGTCGTACAACAATATCACTGCTCAAGAACGCATAAAGATAATAAGGATCGCATTCTTTTGGTTCTAGTACATGGAACTCTGTAGAGCATAAACCCGGGAACTCCGCACAGTACACCTTGTTCAAATAAGGTCGGAGTTTGGGGAAAAGGACATTATTTGTGTCAAAACGGAAAGCACTGCTTATGCTTGTTTTATCAGTAGTTTCTTCATATTCTCCTGTATTTGAAACGATGTTTTCTAATCCAAGATAAGGGAGAGTCCCATCAATTTTATCAACTATGTCCCGCTTGAACCTAACAACTTGTTTTAGCGATAATAATTTATGTTTTGAGTTTCTTAGAGCTTTTATAGCATTCTGCCTATTAGGGTGAAAATAAAATGGATCAACTCTGTAATCAATTTCGTCTGTCCATGCTGAGTAAATAAAGTCATCCGTCTTTTCGGGCAATTCAGTCTGAAGCTTGGTTAGAACATAATCGCTCAAAGAATGTAGTAGTAATTTGGCTTGTGCTTCTAATTTGTTTTTTTGTTGTTCTGATTTCAAATACAACGCTGCTATTTTATCCTGTTTTTTCCGAGGAGGTAATGGAATTAGGATATTTTCAAATGCAGATCTATCTAACCTTCTACGACCAGTTGAACCGGTAGTCTTTCCAATAATTTGTTTGAATACTGTGTCGGAAAAAAGTATTGAAAAAAGATAATGAGGATTTACTTCGTCTTTAGCTTGAATTATATAAAACTCTGTTGAGGTATACGCATGATCTGCTCCATCAAGATTATCAACATAAATGTATTTTTTGTTGAAAACGCTTGGTTCAATACGAGCAAATAAAATATCTCCAATTTTTATAATGTTTCTACCTGCCACTTCCTTATAAGGTCTATGTAAAACCATTCTTACCTTCTTATCATCTGTTTCTGGCAAACCCACATACGGTACAATTTCAGTGTCATTTACTTTATGGGTCTTTCTTGAAGGATTTACTACCGCTGCATCTTTTAGAAAAACTAAGCCAGAAGTATCTTTAGGAGCGGAAATATAATATAAAGGGCTTAATATACCCTTCATTTCATCACTCCACACAGTAAAACACGAGTCTGTATGATAATTATATAATTGCATTTTTAGTTATAAACTCTTTATATTTTTCTACTATTTCTGGAAGAGTATTTAGCGGATCTTTCCTTCCGGTGGCATCGTAACCTACGTGTTCAGCGATAGCCATAAAAATTGGGTAACGAGTTATCTTTTCATTAGCTCCTCTTTTGCGAATAAATACCAAGGACGACTTTACTCCTGCTCCAAAATGGGCGAAGGCAAAAGGCGGTAAACTAACTACTGCCATTATTTGAGTTTTTTCCATTAGGAAATCACGGACATATTGCAAAGAAGAATTGGTGAGTATGCCATCAGGAAGAACGATAGCCATCTTACCAGTACCAGATCTGAGGAAATCAATGCAGCGTTCTATAAAAAGTATTTCCGTACTCTGATTAGTGCGAACCTTGCTACCATTTTTTCCTAGAGTAAAACCAGAGAGATAGGGATGCTCAGTAAACTTGACTGAGGCACCAAAGGGTGGATTGGTTACAATAATATCAAACCTATCCTTAGCAAATCCAAGGTTTTTTTCATACATCTTGTCTATGCTACTCAGAGCATCAAATCCGATTACATTTGTATGTCCATCGTCATGAATTATCATATTCATTTTGGCAACCCTAGCAATTGAGTCGTTGATCTCAATACCAAAAAGATTATTAGCCGCGAAGTCATGCCAGTAAGCGTATTGCTCACCTAAATCGTCAGGATAATACTCTTGTGCTTGTTTCCTTACATGGTCCAAAGCGTGTAACAGGAAGCCCCCAGAACCACAGGCGGGATCAAGGACTTTATGTTCATTTTTTATATCCATCATCTGGATTGCAAAATTGACAATAAGCCTTGGAGTGAAGAATTGACCATTTTTACCCTTGAAGAAGTCTTCCATAAACTGTTCAAACGCAACCCCCTTAGTATCAAGGTCTGTCTTGTTGAGTGAAATACCCTGTAAATGCTCTACTACTGTATATAACTCCTCAGGTTCAATTTTCAGGCTTTCTTTGAAGATTTCCGGATCACGCTCTTTTGCTTCTAGATAGATACCATTTATCCGGCGATAAACACTTTCTGCTGGCTCATGGGTTTTTATTTGGAAGTCATACGGTTCACCAGTTCTTCTACCTTTTTTCTCGTCTCGTATTTTGACAAATATAATCTTGGCAAACTCATCAAATGCGGTAGTTGGTGAGCGTTTACCACCAGCCCATAAAGTGTTATGACACTTTTGAAAAGCCCTTTTGAGTTCGTCTTGATTGACAGTTTTTACATCCCAGTTAGGATCACCCTTTTTATACCGGAACTCTTCAATTTTGCCGTATGAAATAGGGATATCGGTAATGGTTGCTCTCTCTGGCTCTTTGTCATTCCATGCGTCTGTTTCCATCGCTCGTTGAGTGTTACCAGCCACACACATCGCATAGGGAGCTTTTAGCACTCTAGCGTTCGCTATAGCCTGTTTGGTTGCCTGCTCATACTCTGCATCGGAAATACCATCTTTTTTACACTCAACTACAATGTAAGTACGAGTCTTTGCGTCATCTTCGTAAATTACTATGTCTGCATATCTTTCCGGGGTACGATCAGGCATCTCAATTTCAAACGAAATCCTTTTACTGGGGTAATGGTATTTTTCTAGTAAGTCAAAATAGTACTCAGCTCTTACATGTTCTTCGGGGTCGTTATAGTTTTCTTTATGTCCTTGGGGTAAATACTCAATTTTTGTACCGTCATTGAGGAAGCGAAAATAGCCTTTTGCTACCCCCTCTTTTATCTTATCTTGAGGTGGGGTTGTTATTATTTGGTTTTTATCACTCATATTTATTTTTTCATTAGCTTAGTAATATCCTCTAGGTGATATCTTCTGTCTCCAACACGCTCACCTTTCCTGTTCGGTCTAGTTCCAATCCTTACTGCTTTCAATTTTCCATCTATATCCCATCTTCGTAAAGTCTCTGGGTTTACCCCCAGCATCTCAGCCGCTTCTCTTAGTCGTAATAGTTTTTTCTTTTTAGGCATAGTCATCCTAGTAACTTATACAAAATTATACATCAATGGAGTAAAATATGTATCAGGTAGTTATAACTATGAGTATAAGAATAAGTTATCCTATTGAGCCAATAGATATAAACATAAATGACGATGGTAAGTTTGCCGATATGGCTTATTTCTTTGACCGAGTTGAGGTGCTGACTGATATTGCAGAACTTAGAAATAAATGGGTAGGTGGCAGACTAATTTCCCATGATAAAGTTGATGATTTCATAAATGAACACGACGACAAATTACATTGGGAAAATTATCTACAAGGAAGAAAAATAGCCATAATACACGGCGTTGGCACTACTTACATCCGACCAATAATATCTGCTGTACTGAGCGGGGAAATAGACGACTCGGACTATTCTACGACCTTAGAAGAAAAACCAATATATAGATTGCCCGAAGACCTACAAATTGACGAAAAAGTAGCCTATTCATCCTCAAGAATAAGGCAGGTTGACTACAAGAAGCGTAAACAAAGAAAAGATGACAAATCCATTGCATCTGTCAAAGCCTACCGAGAATGGTATTGGCTATATCAAAAAATGGGCTACCGGAAGATAGAAAAAGAAACTCATGATGTTTTGGAAACGATTAGAAGCGGGATTAGAGCTTATACGAAAGCCTTGCGAACCTACTACCCCGATGTGAGATAACCGCCTCCTCAACTAACAGCTGACATTTCCACCGAGCTTTTCTTATCCTTGGCTTATAACTATGAGTAAGATAAGTAATAAGCAAAACGATAGATATTTACTGATAAACCAAGCCGCGGAAGTTTGGGTAAACATTCTCCTCTCCCAAATCTATTACAAGAAATCAATTCATGGGGTTGTTTTACCCAATAAAAAAGTCAATAACTATGACCGATCCAATAAATAACACTTTTGAAACAGATAATTTTCAACTAGCTTCATACATCTTGAGCCAGTCATGCATGTTGTTGATGGTCAAGAAAGATAACCCCAAAAGAGTGGTATTTGTATTTGAAGAGTCTCCGGAAAGAGAAAGACTAACCCAAGAGTTTCTCTCGTATCAAGGTAGTGTTGAGCCACACAAGTATTTCTCGGCTCAAAAAGACCTAAAACAACTTATTTATCGCTAAAAATATGGAAAGCTTTTCAGACCAGATTGAGGCTAATAAACATACAATTAGACTACTATTGGACTACCTAAAACGAGGAAAAGAGAATGGAGCAGGTTTGAGGCTAATAAACTCAAGATTAGTACAAGATACGACCATACAAAACGAGGAAAGTGCGGGTTAGGAGTAGATATTTCTATAAATATAACAATGAGAAACTTTACAGTCATACCAAATCAACTTCTTGATCAATCTGACCTAACAATCCAAGAAAGGTATCTCGTCTGCGTACTATTAAGGCATTGTGGTAAGAAAGATACATGTTTTCCGGGTCAAAAAAGGCTTGGAGACATATTGGGATTATCAGATAGGCACATTAGAACATTACTCAAAAATATCATTACTAAAACGGATATTTTGATTTGTAAAAGGTCTGGGTGGAATAGAGCCAACACCTACACCCTCTCAAAAGACTACATACTGGTGAGGAAGCAGGGTTCCTATCATTTAGGAAGTCAGTTTCCACTCCATAAAGGAAATCAAGTTCCACCTAAAAGTACTTATCTAACAGGAAAAGGTAAAAGGAGTTTGAAAGGAATGGAAAGAATGAGAGAAGCGATAGAGAGAATGCGGTTAGGAGGGAAAATAACTTGATATTTATAGAAATAACCACTAAACTATATATAGAAGATAGTATAAGTTATCAAGGCTAACAAATATATGAAGAATGCATACTTATATGTCAGAGTTTCAACCGATGAGCAAGCCAATGAGGGTTTTTCCATAGACAATCAAAAAAGAGCATGTATGGAATATGCTGGAATGAACGGATACCACATCAAGCGAGTGTTCCAAGACGACGGTAAGAGTGCCCGGACAACTGAGCGACCAGCCTTCCAGGAACTTCTGACGGTCGTAAGGGAGTCTCCGGTTGAGGCGGTTATCATTTATAAGATTGACCGCTTTGCCCGAAATGTAAGCGACTTTTCCAGTACGAGGAAAGAGTTCAAAAACATGGGGATAAAACTCCTCTCTGTATCAGAAAACGGAGATGTCACTGAGGGTTTGATTGGTAATATCTTTGCTTCGGTTGCAGAGTGGGAGAGCGATGTCAATGGTCAACGCACCAGAGACGCCCTAATGCAAAAGTTCCGTGAGGGTTGGCAACCTACCCCTCCTCCAATTGGGTATCGGAGCGTAGGTGGTGAAAGAGAAAGAAAAACTTGCGTGCCAGATACTTATGCCGCACCAATAATTACAGAGCTATTCCAACTGTATGCAACGGGTAGTTACTCAATTATTGAAATCCAAGATTGGTTATCGGATAAAAATATCGTTTCCAAAAACGGTACAGGTTTGGGACATAGTGTGATATGCAATATCCTCAACAACCATTTTTATTATGGTTTTATCCGTTGGCACGGTGAGTCAAAAATAGGTAACCATACACCAATAATCACAAAGGAATTGTTTGATACCTGCCAATATGTGCTGGCTAAACACCGTAGTTTTCTTATCCGAAAGCGTGTACACGATTTCTTGCTTCGTGGGTTTGCATATTGTGGCGAGTGTGGTCAACGATATACCGCTGAATGGCACTACGATAAGCATAAGCTTGCTAATAGAGGCGGTAAGATTGCTTACTATCATTGCCAGAAAAGAGAAAGAAATGGTTGCCCAGCTAAATATGTGGAGCAAGCAGACTTGGAAACACAGGTAGAAAACCAATTCAAAACCATGCAGTTTAGCCCGGAGTTTGTACAGGCAGTAGTCAATCAAACAAAGAAGGTCTTAGAAAATAACCGAAAGAACTCTTCTTCCAGAATACAAGCAATACTCAATCAAAAGACCGCCTTGGAAGCTAGACGAAATAAACTGGAGGACTCCTTGTTAGATGGCACTATTGACAGAGATGTGTTCAAAAGAAAACATCTTGAGATACAGGGAAAGATTATAAACTTGGATAACCAGATGCAGGATGTAGAAGCTAAACACAAAATTGATATTGATCTGATTGAAGAAGTGCTGGCGTTTACACGAGACATTTATCGGACTTACAAAGAAGCTCCACAATTCCTCAAACGCCATTATTTGCGGTTCTTTTTTGAGAAGATAAATATCAAAGAAAAAATGATCTTTGATACTGCACCAACACCAATTTTCGCGGTACTACAAGCTAATCGTCAGCTTATAATAACAAAGACTCAGCTCCCCCGGCTGGATTCGAACCAGCAACCCTTCGATTAACAGTCGAATGCTCTACCGTTGAGCTACAGGGGATCGCGCCTGCAACGCCTCCGCAAGCTTCGTCTTGCATGGCCCACAGGATTTATACTCTCTTTTTTAAAAAAGCTCTCCCTAGGCCGTTGAGCTACTCGCCCGCTAACGCTTACAGCGCTAGCTATGGCGAGCGGGCAGGGGATCGTTGAGCTGTTCACTATTATAATTTCCAGCCTCCTTTTATGCAATAGACGCGATGCGCTTGAATTCTTTTTCCCTTTCTCCCATAATAAGACATGGCGAGAAAAAGTGTTGTAGCAACAACATTAATTGCCGTTGCGCTCATCTACGCTGTTTTCAGATATAATATTGTCCGAGGCGTCCCTTGGGAACAACTTCCCTTATATATAACTAACAAAGGTATTGCGCTTTCAGCAGTTCTTCTCATCGCACTTTCCTATGTCATAGGACCACTCACGAGATTCTCGCCCAAAACATTTTCACCTTGGCTAACAACACGAAAATATTTTGGACTCTTAGGATTTGGCTTAGCGGCAATCCACGGCATCATATCTCTACTCATATTTGATCCTTCCTATTATCCGAGGTTTTTTGGAGAAAACGGTAAATTAGATTTCAACGGAGAACTCTCGATGTTATTTGGAGTCATATCTATTATTATATTTTCAGTTGTCTCAATAAGCTCTCTCAATACAATTGAAAAAACAATAGAGAAAAAAGAATGGCTTAAAATTCAAAGAATGGGATACCTTGCATTTATTCTTGTAATGCTCCATGTTGTATTCATGGGATATAGAGGTTGGTTACAGCCACAAGACTGGCCAGGCGGATTGTTACCTATAAGTTTGATCTCATTTATTTTTATCGTATTAACACTTCTTCTTCGAACTATAGTAATAGTATTCCCTAATAATTCTTCTCCAAAACACTGATGGAAGGAGGTGAACGAAATGAATGACAAAATGAAAGAATGTTTTACACCGCATGCTCTCATGCATAGCCTTTTCGGACTTGGATTAGGTATATTTCTCGTAAGCCTTATGCCAGTTTTAGCTATCATGTGGCTTGGAATCGGATGCATGGTTGTCGCAATTGTCCTTGATATGATGAGAAAATAATTTTTAAAGTATATCTGGTATAATTTTCAATAATGTTCGGTAGGAAAAAGGTTGTAATAGCAGATGATGACATGTTTTCGGTGAGGAAACTTGTGGAGATGCGGATTCCATCACTTTTTATAGGACTATTACTTGGTTTCATGCTCTCATTTGCCACTGCTCGTTTTGAGGCAGTCCTTGTCAAAAATATTCAAATCGTGTATTTTCTACCCTTTATCGTATACATGGCTGACGCTGTTGGGACCCAAACTCAGACCATTTATGCACGAGATCTCAGTCGGGGAAAAGCAAAATTTACAACATATCTTGTTAAAGAAATCCTTTTAGGGATCACCATTGGAATTATTTTTGGCATGATATCATGGCTCGTGGTTACATGGTGGTTTAACTCTGCTCCACTTGCTTTAGCTGTTGCGCTTGGCATGTTTGGCGCAATAAGTACTGCGCCCCTTGTTGGACTCATCGTGACAGAAGCACTGCAGATCGAACACCAAGATCCCGCTATCGGCGCAGGTCCTATCGCTACAGTAATACAAGATCTGATCAGCGTCTTATTATATGGATTGATATGTAGCGCAGTGATTTTAGGTTAAAGCTTCACTTCTTTTAACCTTTTTTTGGACTTGCAGTAATGTCATGGGTAATTTTTTCTTGTTTTTTTTGCAATTCGATAAGCTCTCCTAACTTCTCCTTCTTTAGAGCATCTACTTTTCTATGAAGTGATTCCAACCGAGCTTCTGTTTTAAGGTTAACCAGATAATCAAGATCGGACTGCAACCGATCACGCTCGGCCTGACGATTTTGACTCATCATAATAATAGGTGCCTGAAAAGCTGCTAACGATGACAATAAAAGATTCATAAGAACAAAAGGAAAAGGATCAATGGGGTTTATGAGAAAAAAGACATTGAGAATGATCCAGCAGACAAGAATAAACAAAAAAAATATGATAAAACTCCAGCTTCCGGTAAACGTTGTAAGTCTGTCTGCAAGTTTATCACCAAATGTTTTCTGTTCCTCGTATTTTTTGTTTAAGTTACTCGATACAGGATTCTCGAGTTCCTTAAGATATGTCTTAAGTAGTTCGTCTTTGCTAAGCATATATATAATGTTACTATAAAAGTAATAGTCAATACTAGTCACACACTTGACTCTATGATCGAAACACCTGAACCCCAAATTGATGCCCTCCAGCAAGCTGCTGGAACTCCTATAAAGGACACACCCCAACAACCGCTTGAGGTAAATTCATTTACTATTCCAGGAGAGATTAAATGCAGATGGAATAATATTATTCCTGTTGCAGAACAATGGACTGATCAACTTCAGACAACCGTCGCACAACTTCCTGAAAAAAATTTCAACGCAGCGATACAGCGAAGAGTGGTAGAACTTGTTCTTTCTAAATCTGCTTTAGAGCAACTCACACCAGAGCAAAGAGACTTCATCAATCAACATCTCGAATCCTTTGGGGACCTCGCAGGTTCAGGTATTCCTGATTTAGAAGACTGTGTTGTTATGGGGCTTGGAAGAAATTCACAAGCAAGACGAGTTGATGTTGGCGAAGCCACTGCTCACTTTGCAGACGTCCAAGCAATGATGGAAGCAGCAGCAGCAACTTCCCCTCTTACGCAACTTAGTGAACCTCCAGAAGGAGTTGAGATCATTCCCATAGGTCCTGACCACCCACAGTTTGAAGAATATCTTGCACTCATTGATAAGCTCGGTTATGACCGAGAAGATACAGAGAATGAAACGTGTATTGTAGCGGTCTCTAATGGAAGAGTCGTAGGAAGTATTATGACAATAGACGACGGTTTTGAAGCTTCCAGGGGTGAACAACGATTTAATGTTTCCCGTGTGGAAATTACTGGCGCATATACATTACCAGAATTTAGAGGACAGCGGATTTATAGCCATTTACTCAAAACCATGATGACTCAATTAGCTCACACCGGTGTTAATATCGTTGAAGGATGTACAAAAGATAATATCCCAATTTTAAAAGCTGTTGCTCATTCTGGAAGAAGAATCACAAGCCCACTTGCAGAAGCAGCTGGACTTCGTCCTCATGGACTACCAAACCATGCTCCAGATGAACATGGTAATCTGGTTACTCATTTTATGAACTTCTTACCACAACAAGAATTACGATCAATGTATTTAGAACCACGCGATCACCTTACTACCTTTGCAGAATCTGGCGTATAATATTACTTCATGAACAACCAGAAAAATGATGTTTTATTCACACAAGCAGTTCCACTCATACTTACCGGCGTCATATTCCTCATTCTTGCGATAATATTACGATTTTACATACATACACTTAACATCTTTACCGATGTTGATTTATCTCTAAATATCCGATTGGGTGATGTATTAGTAGGAATGACCATATATCTTAAGACATCAGTTGACTTCGCGATATTTATTGGTAATCTTATGCATGCATATCCGGGATGGAAAAACAGAATTGCCATTGAGATCGGCACAGCAGTAGGAAATGCTTTGGGTACAATTATTGTCTTAACAATCTGGAATTTCTTCAGGAATGTTGAAATATTACTAGCACTTATGATTTTTATAGCTTCTCTAGTACTCTTACGACTTGCAGAAGACGGGTTTGAACATGCGCTTTCAGGAAATACATTCAACGACTATTTTAGGAGGTTTGTTCAATTTAATGAGGTCATTCTCCAAAGAATAAATAAAATCTATGCGCCTCTCTTTAATAAGCTCATCCCCTCAATGAACGTACAATCAAAAGCAGCGAAAGCCAGTTTTTTATCTCTTTTTGTTTTCGCATTTACGGTCCCTTTTATTCTTGGGCTGGATGACTTTGCTGGATATGTTCCATTATTTAAAATCATTAATGTTTTTGGATTCGCAGTTGGAGTATTTTTAGGCCATATGATTTTAAATATCTTCCTTTTTATTTCCCCAAATATAACTATCAATGTGGTAAGAAATGCGTTTATCTCACTTATTGGAGCCTATGTATTTATCGGATTAGCAATCTGGGGAATTTCTGAAGCACTCCATATTCTTCTATAGAAGTAGTATTTATGCTGCTACCATTTCAAGATGTTCTTGTGGAACTAAAAGATCAAAATCAAGTTCTGGCTGATTATTATCTCCTTGCTCAATTACTTGAGCCTCTCTTCCTTTACCTATAGTTAACACTCCTCTCTTTTGGATAAGTGTAAGTCCACCACTTTTATATCTAGACGTTAATACATCTTGCACGCTAACGCTACCGTCGTCACTTACTGAAAATATTCTTTCGCATTGGATTGCACTATCTTCATCTTCACCTAATCTGAGAGCGTATGGTTCAAGTCTATACCTACCTTGCATGCCTTTTAATCTACTTGGTTCCCACTTTCCACCCTTGATTCTCTGCGGTTCTATAACAAGGTTTTCACTATGATCAGGTGAACCTGGTCCCATTTCATACGTGTCACCAAGATCTGTCATATTTTTTAGTATAGACCGCTCTTATAGGCAATGTCAAGTATGAAAATAATCCACTCAAATGACTCTTGACAAACATTTCTTCATGCTATATCATATGAAATGTAATCCCCCCCCACCCGATTACAAATATAAAAATATGTTGAGACTTAAAAACGAAAAAGAACACATCTTACATCGCTTAAAGATTGCCCGTGGACAACTCACTAAAATCATCAGTATGGTTGAAAATGACGAATATTGTATTGATATACTCCATAACTCGCTTTCTGTACAAAAAGCACTGAAGAAAGTTGATGCAAAAATAATGGAAGATCATCTCAAGCATTGCGCAAGACACCAGATGCAAAACGGCGACAGCAGTAAAACTATTGAAGAACTCCTTACTATTTATAATTACAAATAATATGAGTAAAAAAAATGCTACATGTACGTACTATGTGACCGGCATGCATTGTCAATCGTGCGAATTACTCCTGGAAAAAAAGCTTTCAAAACACACTGGAGTCTTACACACTCAAGCATCGCTTAAAGATAAAACAGTTACCTTCGTATATAATCGACACCATGGGAAGCCAGATCTTGACGAACTTAATAACCTCATTACAGAGCATGGATATACACTCGGTGAACAACCATTAGGTAAAATCGTATGGAATCAACAATCAATATTTAATGCCATAATCGTCATCGCACTCTTAAGCATTGCTTATCTTGCGGTACTCAATTTAGGATTTATTCCTAATCTGACATTATCAAATAGTTCTTCTCTTGGGGCATTTTTCCTTTTTGGCATAATTGCCGGTCTTTCCAGCTGTGCGGCTCTCGTGGGTGGACTTCTTCTTTCACTATCAAAACAATGGAATGGAATGTATGGAGGAAACAAAAGTCACCTGCGTTTCATCCCTTTCACCATGTTTAATATTGGACGATTGATATCATATGCCCTCCTTGGTGGTCTCTTGGGTATAATTGGCGCTTTCTTTCAGCTTTCATTAGGAACAACTGCAGTTCTTGTCGTTGTTGTTTCAGTTATTATGATCATCCTAGGACTACAAATGCTTGGAATTCCTTGGATATCGGGTATCAAACTCCAGCTTCCATCGTTTATCACTCGTAAGGCAAGTGATGAACAAAATTTTCAAGGAAAATATATGCCTTTTCTTGCTGGAGCATTTACTTTTTTGATCCCTTGTGGATTTACTCTCATTGCACAAACAGTCGCTCTTACGTCTGGGAATTTCATAACAAGTGCATTAATGATGCTCTCATTTGCTTTGGGAACATTACCTGTTCTTGCAATGTTAAGTTTTACAAGTATGAAGTTTCAAACAAATCCTACATTTGCAGGAACTTTTAATTTGGTTGCTGGATTTCTTATTGTTGCTTTTGGTTTTTATAACATAAATGCTCAATTTAATGTGCTTGGTATTCCAAATGTAAGTACTCTTACATCACTCACAAAAGTTGCTGGGGCATCAAATAATACAGCACTTAATAACGAAGGATTAGGATCTGAAATCATTGGGACTGGAACTAATCAATATCAACAGATAAATATGAAAGCTGAAGGATTTGAGTATTTTCCAAGAACACTTTCACTGAAAGCTGGTGTTCTAACAAAGCTTAACGTCAAGAGTAAAGATGTTACTGGTTGTGCTCAAGCAATGTATTTAAGTGGTCTTTATGACGAAGTTGTGTTTCTTAATAAACCTGAAACAAGCATTGAATTTACCCCAAAAAAAGGAACATATAAAATCAGTTGTGCGATGGGGATGGTTGATCCGGTTAACGTAGTGGTGAATTAATTTCTATGACAAAACGAAGCTTTCCTATAGTTGGCATGCATTGCGCTTCATGTAAATCGCTTATTGAAGAAATGGTAAGAGATCTCTCCGGAATCCAAAAAGTTAATGTAAACTTTGCGACAGAAAAAATGACTGTTGAATATGATGAGAAAAAAATCACTCTTGATAACCTAAAAAAAGCTGTTGCGAGTGCTGGGACATATCAGCTTATAGATACTCCATCAGATGAAACAAAACTCGTAGCACCTGGTCAACAAGAAACACATACTCAAGACGGACATGATCATGGAGTACCACTTGATGAACAAATACGAAAAAAAAGGTATACAGATCTTAAGAAAACAGTTACTCTTATTGGGATCGGTGCTCTCCCTTTTTTGTTTTTCATGTTCTGGATGATTGTCGGTCTTAAATTATTAAATTGGCCAATGCCCGATGAAATTCTTGGAGTAATTAAAGTCGATGCGTTTAATACTGAAATTTCACTTTTTTACCTTATACAATTTCTCTTATCTACACCTATTCTTTTTTTGGGAGGAAAAGAAATATTTAATAGTGCACTAAGAGCACTCAGAGTTCCAACTACTAATATGGATACGCTGATTGCCCTAGGAACATTTACGGCGTGGGCTTTTTCTACAGCAGTTACCTTTTCACCCAATCTCTTTAGTAGTTTAAAAACTGGTACTGAAGTTTACTACGAAGCTGCTGTGTTTATTATATTTTTCATCATGCTCGGCCGACTCCTGGAAATGAGGGCAAAAGGACAAGCTGCGGATGCTATTAAATCGCTTTTTAAACTTCAAGCTAAAGAGGCCCGTGTCATACGCAACGGAAAGGAACAGATGATTTCCATCGAACACGTAAAGGTTGGCGATCTTATAAAAGTAAAACCCGGCGAAAAAATTCCTGTTGATGGAATTATAACTGAAGGTTCCTCTGCCGTTGACGAATCGATGATCACTGGAGAATCTATACCTGCTGAAAAACAAAAAGGAGATACAGTTATTGGAGCAACTATTAATAGATCAGGTGTAATGATGTATAAGGCAACTAAAATCGGAAAAGATACTATGCTTGCGCATATCATACAAATGGTAGAAGACGCTCAAGCAACAGAAGCTCCAATCCAAAAACTTGCTGATAAAGTGTCTACAATATTTGTACCAACCGTTATATCAATTGCAGTTTTAGCTTTTTTGTTTTGGTTAGTCATTGCTCCATCTATTAATATAATTTCTAGTACAACTACGCCATTTCAACTTGCAACATTTATTGCTACAACTATTCTTATCATCGCTTGTCCTTGTGCGCTTGGTCTTGCTACCCCAACAGCTGTTATGGTAGGTACAGGAAAAGCTGCAGGTAGAGGAATTCTTGTTAAAGACGCAGAAGCCCTTGAGATTGCACATAAAATAGATACCATCGTTTTTGACAAAACTGGAACACTTACACAAGGAAAACCTGAGGTCACTTCATATGCAATAAATGACTCCACAATTAATTCTCTTGTTTACTCTGTTGAAAAAGAGTCACATCATCCCTTAGCAGAAGCCGTAACAAGGTATTTGCAAGATAAAAAACTCGTGACTAAAAAAGTCACTCTATTTAATGATATTCCAGGAAAAGGCATAGAGGCAAAAGTTGGAGGAACTATTGTTCATATTGGGACTGAAAAACTCATGGAACTTAAGAATGTAAAAATACCAGCTGAGCATAAGAAAAGTGCCGAAGATCTTCAAAAAAAAGCCCAGACCGTTTCATATATTGCTATCGATGGAAAAATTCAAGGTGCGATTGGTATTGCAGATACTATTAAAGAAGACGCGAGAGAAGTAATTTCTAATTTAAAAGCCATGGGTATCAAAACAATCATGATAACTGGTGATAATAGAGTCACAGCCAATTATATCGCTCGAAAAATTGGCATTGATGAAGCAATCGCTGAAGTATTACCAGAAGAAAAAGCAAGTAAAATTATTGAGCTTCAAGGGAAAGGAGACAGTCGACGAGTCATTGCCATGGTTGGTGATGGTATTAACGACGCACCAGCTCTTGCACAAGCAGATATCGGTATTGCGATGGGAACTGGTACTGACGTAGCTATAGAATCTGGTGATATTGTTCTTGTAAAAGGAACACTTGATAAAGTTGTTGAAGCGATACATATTTCTAAACAAACATTGCGCATAATTAAGCAAAATCTCTTCTGGGCTTTTGGCTATAACATTATTGGAATTCCTATAGCTGCAGGCCTTCTTTATCCATTCACAGCTCTTCTCTTATCTCCCATAATCGCAAGCATGGCTATGGCTTTTAGTTCCTTTTCGGTCGTAGCAAATAGCCTCCGATTAAAATATATTGCACAATCTTAAAGTTCTTTCGTTCTCAAAAACACTTGACATATTTCACTTTTACTCTATTATGTATTACGAACGTTACTTTAATGAAAAAAAAGCAAGAACCTCCTGGAGTCTCTACAGAGCTAAAAGGAAAAACACTACTTGTAGTCCATTCCGGAACTCCTGGTAAAAAATTTATTTTACAACGATTAAAAAAACTCGGTGTAAAAATTATTCTCTTAAATTTTAGTAAAAACTGGGCAACTCCTATTGTCGACCACCTTATTATTTCAGATCTTAACAATCATAAAGAAACAATCCAACAGGTTGATACATTCCTAAAAGCTCATAAAGACATTCGGCTTGATGGTATTTTAACTTTTTGGGAAGAGAGCGTACTTGTCACATCGAAACTTACAGATTATTTCCGACAAACTGGAATTCCATATTCAATTTCACGGAAAATTAGAAACAAATATCTTTTTAGAAAATACTGCAAAAGTATTGGTTTAGAAACTCCCCGGTATTTTTTTATCAAAAATCTTGAAGATACTCGAAAATTAAAAAGAGAGCTTACATTTCCGATTGTTCTTAAACCTGTATATGGATCATCGAGTGCGTTTGTCATTAAGGTCGATAGTCCCGATGACGTACAGCAAACCTATGAATATATAAAAAGAAATATTCATACACACCCTGATTCCGCAGAGTGGGATAGTCTTGAAATCTATGCTGAGGAGTACATTGATGGTGATGAAGTAGATATAGATATGATCTTGCAAAATGGAAAGCTTAAATTCTGGTCTATTTCTGATAATTATAAAACGAACGAACCATTTTTCGTCGAAACCGGTCAAAGTATTCCGACGACTCTCCCTTTTGTTGGTCAAAAACTATTAAAAGATATGGCTGAAGAATCTCTTGAAAAACTTGGTATTCAAAATGGAGTGATACATTTTGAAGCAAAAATTAATAAATATGGACCTATGCCGATTGAAGTTAATCTACGCATGGGTGGAGACGAAGTGTATTCTTTTGTAAAAGGAGCTTGGAATATAGACCTTGTAGATAATGCTGCAAAAATAGCATGCAATATCTATATCGATAAGGTTGAAAAGCCTGATAAACCAAGAAAATACATTACTGGCAGTTACTTTCTTTCTCCTCACTCAGGAGTACTTGTTCAACTTGATATAAAAGAAAGAAAGATAAATAGAAAACCTGTCGAGGAATTTCATTTTTATAAAAAAATTGGGGATCCGGTTTTAGTACCACCTGAAGGATTTGAATATCTTGGCTGGATAACGACGTCAGGAGAGAATATCAATGATGCACGAGAGAATTTGGATGACGCGATTGGGAATGTTGACTATAAAGTTGCTAAATACACACCTACTTCTGCAGTTGGAAAAACACTTCGAAAAACGAAATTTGGATTTGCATCAATTAACAAAGACCTCATTTTACGAGCTGCAAAATTTGAAACAATTAAACATATTCGGTCCACTCTACGTAATCTTCATATCGGTATCGCCCATAATGGTTTTATTAACGGGAATTCCTCCAGTGATGAAGAATCTCTAAATCCTGCAAAAGATATAGAAAAAATACTCCAGGCCACAGGGTATAAAACAACATTATTTGATTTAAGTAATATTGAATCAGTCTTCAAGCAAGTAAGAAAAAATAATATAGATATTATCATCAATATCTCACGAAAAATAAATGATCAGACAGGTCAAACCCAACCTGCTGCAATTCTCGATCTTCTTCAACTTCCATATACTGGATCATCTGCTCTAACACTAGGTCTCTGTGCTGATAGAATTCAATTCAAAAAAATACTCATGTATCATGAAATTCCTACACCAAAATGGGACTATATGTATTCTCTAGATGAAGATCTCGATGAGAGTTTAACGTTTCCTCTTGTTGTAAAATCTGGGAGAACATACGGTTCAGATGGCATAACGAATAAGTCAATTGTTACCAATGCAAAAGACCTATATAGACAAATTACGTTTGTATTAGAAAAGCTCAAATCCCCTGCATTGATTGAAGAATATATTGACGGTGACGAATATGATGTATCAATACTGGGTAGTGATGAAGATGACATCAGAATTCTTCCACTTTCACGATCAATATTTGATAAGCTTTCTAAGAGTACCTGGCATGTATATTCTAGAGAGAATAAAAAATTTGAAGATCTCATTGATATTCAACAACCCCCAAAAAACGTTGCAACCAAACTCTTATCACTTATTACTGAAATTGCCCATGATGCATATACAATATTTGACTGTTGGGATCACGGAAATGTAAAAATTAAAGTAGACAAAAATAATAATCCCTATATTCTATCAGTTAATCCAAATCCTTCATTAGGTAAAGACAGTGATTTTGCTTATTCAGCTAAGATTGCAAAGATGAAATATATCGATATTATCGAAGAAATTTTACGATCAGCTATTAGAAGATATAAAAAAGAGTTTAATACATAAATGAAACTTCATGTAGGTGGAAAGCTAACTGCAAAAGGATTTGAAATAATTCTCAATAGAAAAAGCTTCCCTATCTCTTACCCTTCAGAAATATGGAAAAAATATCCATCTATTCTCAAAAACATTCTTTTAGATAATGTTGCATATAGTTCTACTCTTTTTCTTCCGCAGATGCACGATCAAAAAACTATTACATATACCACAAACCGGCCACTTTCGGAAACTTTTCTTTATAAAAATGGAATATATGATATGCCGATCTGCGCACTGGTTGACGGAGTAAGTTCGTTAGAATATATAAAACGATTCTTTAACACTCAGTACTTATTTGATAACAATTATATTCAAACACCTCAAACTATTGATTTCAAAAAACCAAAAGAACAAACAGCAATTATTCCTTTTTCTTTTGGAAAAGAAAGCCTATTAAACACAGCCCTATGTTTAGAACTTGGCATTACTCCGATATTAGTCAACTTCATTGAACCTTCACATAAATATGAATATGAACACAAAAAGAAACTTATGAAAAAATTCGAAAAAGAGTTTAATGTAAAAATTTATGTTGTAAATTATGGTCCAGGAATCTTTAGATATGGTAAGTATTGGAATCTTCAGACAGAGTTAGGATGGGGTTTGCATACTACAGATTATGTTATTATGTCTCTTCCTTTTGCTCACTATTTTAATGCGTCTTTGATTATTTTGGGCAACGAAGTTTCTTGTAACGACTTTTTTTTTAACAAAGATGGTGTTTTAACATATGATGCAGGATATGATCAACATAAAGATTGGACTCCGCAACAGAGTTTGTTAGGATCACTATTGCTTGGGAGAGAAATAGATGTAGCAAGTTTTGTCGATGGAATATATGAACTTGCTGAAACAAAAATACTCCAGTCACGTTATCAGGAAATCGTTAAGTACCAAATGTCATGCGAGGCAAAAACAGAACATGCAGCAAATAAGCGCTGGTGCCAACGATGTGAAAAATGTAGTTACATGTTTGCATTAATTTCTGCATTCGATGTCGACTTACAAAAGATTGGATTTAGTGAAAACATGTTTGATAAAGCTCATCATTCTATTTATTCCTATTTTTTCAAATATGATCCACAACGTCCTGCATATGGTTCTCAAGAAGAATTATTAGTTGCTTTTTATCTGGCAACAAAAAGAGGAAGAACAGGTTATTCAATAGACGAGTTTAAAAAACATCTTCTTCCGAAGTTCGAAAAAAATAAAAAAGATCTTATAAAAAAATATCTAGGAATTCATCCAATGCATCTCAATCAAAATACACTTGCTAAAAAACTTCTTCGTATTTATCGTAGTGAACTAAAGGAATATCTATGATCAAAAGTATCTACATATCAGAAAAAAAACTTCACCTAAGAAAGGCGTTTAAAATTACATATGAAGAGGTTCGTAACGTTGATGTAATTTTCTTGAAGATTACTGATAGCGAAGGGAATATAGGACTAGGAAGTGCTTCGCCAGATACACATGTAACCGGAGAAACTTCTAAAAAAATACATACTTCCTTAAAAAAATACCTTACTGAGGATTTCTTTAATATGCCTTTAGATCACTGGTATAGGTACCATGAAAAAATTCAAATAAGATTCCGCGGATTACCTACAACTCAGGCATGTGTGGAAGAAGCATTACTAAATCTTTTTTGTAATAAATATCAAATACAATTAAAAAACTTATTTGGAGGATATAGAGATACATGTCAAACTATGATGACAATTGGTGTTTTACCCTATGAGGAAACATTGGCCCAAGTAAGGAAGAATATTAAAATTGGTTATAAAACAATTAAATTGAAATGCGGACTTAATGTAAATGAAGATATCAAAAAAATTCGTGCGGTAAAAAAAATCCTACTCAAGAATCACAAACTCATTCTTGATGCAAATCAAGGATACAATCTTCAGGAAGCTATCAAACTTTTAAAATCAATCAGCTCGCTAAAAATAGATCTTATAGAAGAACCTGTTAAAGGGGGTCGTATAAAAGATTTAAAGACACTAAAACAACTCGATACGGTACCAATTGTTGCTGATGAATCTATACTATCTCTCTCTGATGCCTTCAGATTTCTTACAGATGATGTTGTAGATGGGGTAAATATTAAACTTATTAAATGTGGAGGACCTATCAATTTTCTTAATATTTTTCATCTTGCAAAGAGTCTTAGTAAGATTACGATGATAGGGTGCAATTATGAATCAACTATTTCGATGACAACGAGCGTACACCTCGCCCTTGCTCTTCCCATTGATTTTATTGATCTCGACAGCGGGCATCTAGATTTCAATGATGACCCTGTTAAAGGAGGATATACAGTTCATGAAGGAATTATTAAGTTGAAAAAGGGATTGGCACTTTTATGACTATAGCCCTTATTCACGTTGTTAATTTAAATAGTGTCTTCTTCTTGAGTCTCCAACGTTCTTTCCAACCACAGTCTCCACTCAACGCATCTATGTAATCCAACTTTTTTTTAAACGCGTGCTCAAAAATATGATAGTCTAAAAATCGTGATACGTCACTTTGAGAAGGATCCGATGAACCCTCTAAATATACAAGACCTCTTTTATATTCTGCAAACAGACTAATTGCTTCTACTTGATTATCAATAAGAACCGTAACTAAAGTAATTATAAATTTCGAAGTTTTTGACATTAATAAATTTTTAATCGCAAGGGTAAATCTATCATCCATAAACATCGAGTCCTTCTTGTACCTTTGAATGTTAAAGTTTATGAGGCGATCGAAATCTTTAATACGTCCTTTTCTTATTTTGAAATTCAGTTTCCCAATTCTTCTTAGTGCTTTTCTTATATTCTTTCGTGACCTTGGGCTAAATGTAGTTAGATATGTTTCCATATCGAAATCATAATCCTTTGGGACTAAGTAATACGAAAAGTCTTCTTCTTTAATGACGCCCTCTTTTATAAAACGTGCATCTTCTGGGTGAATAAATCTGAGTGAAGCTTGATGTGGTAGTTGTTGGATAAATGTATGTAAGTATTGATGTTTATATAAATCTTTTATTAAAAATCTCATTTGTTCATTCCAGTCTGCTCCACCAAAAAAAATATACGACTTTCTTTTCTCATCATATTCAAGAGGAACAAAACCAATAATTTCACCTTTAGTTTTACCAACAATAAAGTATGGTGTATTTTTGTATGCATTATGAAAACAAAGACGATATTCCCAATTGTCCGTAAGATATTCGTTCTTAGAAAATTCGTTCCATAAAGACTTACAGTCTTTAATTCTTTTCTCTACATAAAAATCTATCTTCATATCGCGTATAATTATTAAATTCTAATATGAATGTAGCTTTTTTTCCATCCGTAATGGAGTCCATATATCATACAAATACTAAGGATATTATTTTCTTGCCGTTTTCAGTAAATGGAACACAAGAATATGAATGGGCAAGGAAGATTTTTAAAAATCTTATTGGTCTTAATAAAAAAGAAACAAAAAAACATTATTCCGAATTCGAAATTGATGATCTCATCAAATATACAAACTTAACAGATGTATGTAAAAAATATAGAATAAACGCGATCATACCACCTCTACGATCATCCAAGTATGCTGAAACGTGGGCTATTCAGAATAATATCACACTTATTTCAGCTTCTTTTAGAACACAGAGAAATTTTGAGAATAAAATTTGGTTCGATAAATTTCTAAAAAAATACGCTCTTCCAAAACCTAAAATGACTTCGCATTTTCCAAGTGTTATGCAAACACCTCAGTCAGAGGGCGGAGAAGGAACTTTTTTTATAAATAAAGCATCAGAGCTTAAAGATATCATAGAACAAAAATTGATTAAAAAGAACGCAAAACTTCTGATGAGAGAGCACATCAAAGGAACAACTTATGGAATTACTATTTTTATTGATCCATCATCAATCATACTCTCAGCCCTACGTAAACAATGTTTTGGATCGCAAAATGGTTTTCAAAAACTTTTTAATGGTATTCAATGGATGAAAACCAATAATTTTAATAAAGAAACAATAAAATCAATAAATAACGTGTTCATCAAATTAGGAAAAGCTCTTCATCAAAATAAATTTCTTGGATTCGCAAACATAGATTTCATTATTGATGGAAAAGGAAAAATTTTTATTATCGAGTGTAATCCCCGTTTATCCAATGCTACTTTCCAGATTGCAGCTTATCCGGAGCTTATATCGGGAATTAAGATTTTCGATGTGTATGTTAAATCTTTGACTAAGATAAAAAAATGGACTGATCCTAAAATTTATGAAATTCCGAATACTATATTTCAGGGATCTACAATAAATATCAAAATACACAATGTTCCCTATCGATTGCAAAAAACATTTAAAAACGGCGTTTATGCTTACTATAATTCCTCTATCAAGTATAAAACTGCAGACATTTATCATCTTTCAAATAAACATAGAGAAATCGTATTTTATTCAGAATATAAGGAAAACGAAGTCGTTAATAAAAAAACTGAGATTGCTGAATTATTTATGAATTTTCCGGTATATAATAACGAAGGAACAATTAATAAGAAGGCAAAAAAAATTCTAAATTTTTTTACTTTCTCTACATGATTAAAAACTTATCAACTATCAAAAAAGATTTTAATACAATCTTAAAAGAAGACACCGCATATATAAAAGGTGATTTAAAACACCTCGCAAAGTATTTTTTTAAAAGGCAGGATAAATTTATAAGATTAGCCAAAGAAAATAAGTCGCCTTTTTACATTTTTGATCAAAAAGAATTTGATATTGCCATAAATAATTTTGCAAAAACTTTTACTCGATATATCCCACGATTAAAAATTTACTATGCAATGAAATCAAATCCTCATCCTTATCTTTTAACAAGAATTGTAAAAGTGGGACATAATATAGATGTTTCAAGCGGTCGCGAGTTAGCTATTGCAGCTAAGTTAAAACCTAGATCCATATTGTTTACTGGGCCTGGAAAAACTGAGGACGAATTACAGCTAGCACTAAAACATACAGACAGAGTTATTCTTAATATCGATAGCTTCACTGAACTTAGTAGGATTGGACGACTTGCTGCAAAACACAAAAGAAAAATTAGTGCTGGCATACGCATATTCACACCTTTGCACGGATTATGGTCGAAATTTGGTATTCCATTAAATGATCTTTCAACTTTTTGGAAAGAAGCACAGAAATATCCATATATTGATCTTCAAGGAATCCAGGTGCATATGAGTTGGAGCGACAATGCTGAGCCTTACATAAAAGTCATAAAAGAAATATCTAAATATCTCATGCTTAATTTTTCTAAAACACATCGAGCATCAATCAAATTTTTAGATCTTGGCGGTGGATTTATGCCATATAAAACTGAAGGAATACACCCTTGGAGTACAAAGCAGGGTGCTGTAATAAATGCTATTGCCAAAGCATCAAATAAACAGATAGATTTTTCTGATTCTTACTATTTTGAAAAAACAGCGACGCTTGAGGAATATGCAAAAAGCATATCAAATGCTGTTAATACATACATTGCACCGAATTTGTCATGCGATATTTTCGTTGAACCAGGACGGATTCTTTCGACATATGCTATGCATATATTATTAAAAGTTGCTGATGTAAAAAGCACAAAAAAAATAATTACTGACGGTGGAATAAATATCATTGGATGGGAAAAATTTGAGGAATACTACGCCCCGGTATTAAATTTAACTCACCCATCTACGACTGAAATTCCCTGCACAATATTTGGATCTCTATGCACTCCAGACGATATTTGGGGATACTCTTGCTTTGCCTCAAAAATGGAAACAGATGACATACTTTTGATTCCTTATCAAGGTGCATATACGTATACTTTCAGACAAGAATTTATTAAATCTCTACCAAACGTGGTTAAGCTATAATTAGATACATATTATGCTGCCTAAAAAACTCGTCTTTATAGATGTGGAAACTACAGGTCCTCGCCCAACATATGATCGCATCATTGAAGTAGGAATCCTACGCGTAGAAAATGGAAATGTTGTTAAAGAGTACAAACAACTCATTAATCCTCATATTTATCTTTCGCCCTTTATACAACTACTTACAGGAATTTCTCAAAATGATCTAGAAGAAGCACCATCGTTCAGTGATGTCCGCGATGAATTAATAGAGATTCTTGACGATGCAACTTTCGTCGCTCACAACGTGCGTTTTGATTATAGTTTTATTAGAAATGAATTTAAGAGATTTGGAATCCCCTTTAGAGCGCAACAACTTTGTACAGTAAAACTATCTCGACTTTTATATCCCAATTTCAGAAAACATGATCTTTCGTCACTTATAGAAAGACATGGATTTGCATGTGAAAATAGACACCGT
>MFZX01000021.1 GCA_001788095.1 Candidatus Roizmanbacteria bacterium RIFCSPHIGHO2_12_FULL_37_23 | reverse complement strand
CGCTTTAAAAATGATTTAATTTTATGAACAAAAGGCAGATAAGGGCTAGATAAAGCCAAGAGATGGAGTCATCATACATCAGGCTTCACGAACGAAGCTTCTCATCTCCCATCTCATTTTTTTAATCTCAATCGCGATACTCGGATTCCACATTGCGCCAGTTGCACTCATAACAACATCCGCACCAGCACTTATATAATCAAAATAATCTTTTGCAACAGTCACACCACCGACTCCAATTATTGCAAAATCCATGCCGGATTCATCTCTCAGTTTTTTTATTCTTTTCACCATGTCGATACCTGCCCATTTTATAGTTGAACCACAAACCCCGCTACGTGCCCTGCCTTCCCCGGGTAGAGCTTGCTTGCCGTCTTTGTCGATAATTTCTGCTGCAATCGTATTTATCGCAGCAAACCCATCAACAATGTTACCTAAAGTTTGAATAAAATCTACAAGGGTTTTTTCCTCGAAATAAGCCATTTTGATGACCAGAGGAGTATTACCAATTTCATTTTTGACTGCTTCTGATATTCTTTGACTCTTTTTGACATCAAAACATAAAAGGTTTGTGGTTCCTTCATTTGGACAGCTAAAATTCATTTCGATAAATCCAACACCTGTTTCTTTAAGAAGTCGAGCTCCAAGAATCCAGTCATTTATATAATCCTGAGTTCCCCCATTTTCCCAATTTGTCCCTTCATAACTAGCTGCCACAAACTGTCCTTTTTTTGCATGTTTAACAGTATTAGCTATATCTGGCTGCCAGATATCAGGATCAAATGACGGATTCCCAAAGGAGTTTGTTATAGAGAGTGGCTCTGTATATTCTTCATCGGCGATGAGTTTCTTCTTGACTTTTTCTGGCGTAAGGTCACCATCAACTTTTACAGACAACACATTTGGCCATGGATGACACTTCTTTTTGCGAGTTCTCACTGTTTTTTGCATAGGGATATCAAATCCTTTATCTAATGCGGCTTTAATGAATTTTCCATTAAGCAAGGGGCCTGCAGGGATACCAAAAGGGAAATAGACTTTTTGACCAAAAACTTCGTACTGGGGCTCTCCACTATCCTTAAACACTTTTTTGTCTGCAAAGATACCGAATGGGCCTTGATCGATGTTTTCGTAATAACTCTTTTTAGGATCGTAGAATGGAGTTTGCAGCATCGAGTAATTATATAACTAGCAAATCTTATATTGCAAGGTTCACCTCGCCTCAAATCCCACCTCGGGAGTGGGATTTGAGGTGGATTTCAATGGATTTTAACAAATTTTAATTTGGAGGGAAAATTACTTTCCCCTTTGGGAGTCCAATAATTTTTTCCCCGTCAAAAACCGTTTTACCTCGTAATACGACTCTCACTATCTTACCTTTGACGTTCATTCCTGCAAAAGGTGACCACCCGCACTTAGTAAACAAATCCGTATTACGTATTTCATACTTTATATTTTGATCGACTTCAGTATATGTCTCTTTATCATATAGAATTCCTAGTATCTCTCGCGGTCGTGTACATGTTAATTTGATTAAACGATCCATTGTTAATCGCTTCTCTGAAACAGCAGTTAATAACAAAGGAAGCGTAGTCTCAAGCCCCGGGACACCAAATGGTGGATTACCGGATAATTTTTCTTCTTTGGTATGAGGAGCATGATCAGATCCAATATAATCAATAAAGTCTAAGTTTCCCCAAAGAGACTGACGATCAATTTTTGTCCCTAGTCCTGGTTTCATAAGTCCAAAAGGGCCGAGCTTTTTTGCATTTGTTTTGTCCAAAAATAAATTATGACAACTCACTTCGCATGTTATATCCATTCCTCTTTTTTTAGTATCTCGAATCATTTCTATTTCTTCTTTTAGCACAACGTGGCACACATGAAGTCTCTTTTTATATAATGTAGCAAGTTCTATAGCCTTAGCCAGCGTATTACCTTCTGCATGAACAAACATCCTTCGTGTTCTTGGCCAATGTTTAAATATCGTATCTAATTTTCCATCATCACCTACAACAAGCATTCCTGTGGTGATATTCATATAGACTTTTATTCCAAATACCTTATTAATAATTTTTTTAAATTCTTTTATATTCTCACCTGTAGATCCGAAATAAAATCCAACATCACAATAAACTCTATGTTTCGCCCGATTAATTTTATCTTTTAAAGCAGCTTTTGTTAGTGTCGGTACGGGGTTATTGGGCATATCAATGACTGTTGTATACCCACCTGCAAGAGCAGCTTGTGTGCCTGTCTCAAAATCTTCTTTGTGAGTAGCGCTAGGATCACGAAGATGAACATGGGGATCTATGAGCCCAGGAAGTCGAAGGTATTTAGCCATAATGTTTTTTATACCAACTCACCGGATCTTTAAGCCAATCGTGTACGAGCTTTGCTTCTTTTGTTGTAAGCATCTTTCTCTTTTCAGCTTCATTGACAATATGTTTTCCTGTTGTTAAGGCAATGAGTTTTATTTTTCCTTTCCTGAAATTTTTTATAGAAGCTTTCGTCTCGTATGTCGTTGTTGCAATACAATATTCAGCTTTTCCCCCCTCTGATCGTATAACCCTCGCATTAGTAATCGAGCTTGCTCCTGTTGAAATATGATCTTCAATAATTACTACTTTACTCCCTTTTGGGAAAGTCCCTTCTATCTGTTTCTCTTTTCCATGTTCTTTTGTTTTGGGTCTAACATAAACCATTGGTAGATTAAGTTTTTCTGCAATCCACGCCGTCTGTGGAATAGCTGCAGTCGCTGTTCCTGATAAAACGTTGACATTTTCGACTCTAATATGCGTTAGCAATATTTGTATATATGCAGCTACAATTTTCTCTCTGACCTCAGGATAAGACATAATCATACGGTTGTCTAAATATATGGGGCTTTTGAGACCAGAAGTAAAAGTGTATGGTGGATCAAATCTAAAAGTAACCGCACCGATACTGAGTAACAAATCAGCTACCTCTTTATCTAATTTTGTATTTGAAGATTTACTAATCATTATCAAAAATTAAATCCTATAACTATTTATCTCATCCCGTAACTTTTGGGCAGCCTCATGGGCTTTTTCTGCGAAATCTGCCCCCGCTGATGCATAAATTATACTTCTACTTGCATTAAATACAATCCCACCATGATTTTTGTCCATACCTGCCTGTACAGCCTCTTTTGCATCTCCTCCCTGAGCCCCAAGACCCGCTGAGAGGAAAAAGTTTTCCGGAAATATCTCTCGTATTTCTCTTAACTGGGTAGGATACGTTGCTCCAACAAAAATCCCAGCATTCTCCTTGTTCCATGATTTTACTTCTGCAGCTAAATGTAGATAAAAAGGTTTCTCATTAACCTTAAGATCACTCAATTTTGCTGCATCAGGATTTGAGGTTCTTAAAAGAAGAATCGTCAACTTATGTTTATATTCAAAGAAAGGTTGTACTGCGTCAAGTCCAAGATGCGGATAAACAGTAACCGCATCTGCTTCCCAATACCCATAGACCGCTTTTGCATACATCACGCTTGTATTTCCGATATCAGCTCGTTTCGCATCAAGAATAATTGGAGTGTTTGCATACGATTTATGAAGATAATCTATGGTCATTTTGAGCTGTTTAAGCCCTTCGATACCATATGCTTCATAAAAAGCAATATTTGGTTTATATGTTGCAACCACGTCATGCGTTGCATCAATAATTGCTTTATTAAATTCAAAAAGCGGATTTCTTTGTGAGCGAATTGCTTGTGGAAGCTGATCAATCTGTACATCCAAACCAAGACAGACGAGGGAATTGTTTTCTTTGATTGCTGCGTCAAATTTTTGCTGTGCGTTCATTATTAAGCAAATCTTGTTTTTAATTCTTCTAACAGTCCTTTGACAAGCTCTTCTGATGAATTATTAAAAATCACTTTTGACTTCGATTTCTTAGAAATTTTCTGTAGAAGACTCGGAAGTTCATCTGATATTCCACCAGTTCCCATTAATACTCCTATTGGTTTTCCCATATCAAACAAGTTGGTAAATTCATTCATAGTGCCCCACCTTCCGGAAATAATGATACCTCCGTCAGAAGTTGCTGTAGAGGTTACGTTTCTATACTTTTTTGACACATTGACATCAGACTGAAAGGGAAAATCCTTTGGAATAAAGACAAACTTGGAATATATCGAAATATCTACTTCTGGTGTTTGTTTCTTCTGCTCATCAATGTTAGTACATGCAGAAAATCCCCAAACTTCTCCTCCACTTTTTGAAAAAACCTGTGCGATCATCGGAGGGATGCCATTACCGGCTCCTGTAAGTACAATAAATTCTTTTGTATATTTTGAGAGAGTTTCTCCGAGGGCTATCGCTTTCTCTCCAACATTCGCATCTGCACCCTCAGCTGATCCATATATGCCTATCTTATATTTCATGTATCGAAGCTATTCTAACGCATAGACAGGTCGTTTACAATTGAAATTAAGAATTGAAAATTGAATAAAAAATTAAGAACTAAGAATTAAAAATTAAATCCTGTATACTAATTACTAGCCATGACTCCAGAAGAGCTTCGCGAAACAATTAACGAATTTAGAGATAATCCTCAACGCGAACCGGAACCAAGACCGGCGGTTGAGAGATTGGCCATCAATCCACAAACAATCTATTCTTGGAAAGCCCCACTGAGAGCTTATAAACGCAAACCTGCAGGAGTATTGCGGTTTTATGCGGCGCTTGCTTTACTTTTAACTCTTATTGTTTTTTTCTTTGGCGATAAAATACTTATTCTCCCGATCTGGGCAACGGTTTTTTTAGTTTATGTGCTTACTATCACGCCACCACCAATAGTGGAAAACAAGGTCACGAAATTTGGCATCGAAACGATAGGAAATGCGTATAAATGGGATCAGCTTTCACACTTTTACTTCATTAAAAAATTTGAGTATCATGTCCTGACAGTCGTGAGTATTCCACCTCAAAACACACACATCTATTTGGTCATAACAAAAGAAGAAGAAAAGGAAAAAATTCTACATCTGCTTTCAGAACATTTGGTATTTCTTGAAGAACCAAGTAAAACCCTCACTGATAAAATGGCTGAATGGCTCACACAACTTATGCCAGATTATGAAGAGTCTTCTTCCAAACCTGAGGAGGCGCCTCTTTCACCCCAAACTCACGCCCCCAGCGAAGTACGCCCTCATCTGATGTGATAAGTGTTGCATTAAGCTCTTTAGCAAGAACAATAAGATCGAGGTCGGCAACACTGTCTAAGAATTTTACACGTGTGG
Organism: Candidatus Roizmanbacteria bacterium RIFCSPHIGHO2_12_FULL_37_23; assembly: GCA_001788095.1. GTDB lineage: Bacteria > Patescibacteriota > Microgenomatia > UBA1406 > HO2-37-13b > 2-12-FULL-37-7b. Next base: position 1,734 of record MFZX01000021.1, on the reverse strand, counting down.
CTATGCGGTATCGTTCTCTTAGTTTTTTTACATGTTCTCCGATAGTTTTTTGGTATTCGATTCTATTTAATTTATTGTGCACCATCATGGATTTTCCTGTTTCAAGAAGGAGTTCTTCTGAAATCTGAAGACCCCTATATGATCGGTGACGCATTTCTTTAACTAATTCGTAAAAAAGTCGTGCTGGGAATTCTATTTTTGAAAAATCAGGGGCTTTGACAATCACCATTGCCAAAAAATCCTGTACATAATCATCACTTTCATCAACAAACGTCAGAAATTCATCAAGAATGAGGGGTGGCATAAAAAATTCTGCCTCTTTAGATTTTTTTAATTTTAATCCAATCTCTGTTACAGCCATAATGATCTCCTTAGGATTGCTCCCAAAACCCGAATTAATCTGTAGATTAAAGAAAAAGTTGGTATCAACAACGTATTGCTGCATAAAGATATTATACAGGATGCCGGCTATCATTTCCGAAGGTACAACCTCATCCGTACCCCTGGGTACAATACTTGCATAGAATTTATAGTAAAATATCCACAGCATGGAACTGGATATAAATGCTTATCTTAGTGGTCTTCTTCTAAAATACAACACATATCAACCTAGTAAGTCCGAGGTGAAAGAAATTGAGAAAGATCTAGTCGGATTCATACTTCGCAAAATTATACGGAAAAAATTTCGCAAAGGTAAACTCTATCCTAATACTCAAAAAACAATCTATGAAAAGGTATCGTTTCGTGTTAAAAAGAATCTTCCTATCCATTTCGTTGTCCCATTCGGGGGATACAAACATTTTTGGAATCCCTCTCACCCTGAACCAGATTGGGCAGAATTTTTTAATTTTAAATTTCTAACCGATTTCGTTTCACCTATAGTCGCTTCGTACCATGCCGGAGTACTACTCGAATACATTTCAGAAGATCTCATATTAACACGTATGAATAACTACCCTCAAGCGTCCTTAGAACAATATTCGAAAAGTTTCAGCAAGCTACTAAATCTCTATGCAAAAAATACACCTAAGAATCTTCAATTTAATTACTTCCGAATTGGAGATAGATATGATAAAAATACAATAATAAAAAGGGTTGAGGAACTACTCCCTGAGCGCAGAAAAGATTTTGAAAAACTTTCTCCTGAAGAAAAAGAGCGTGAACTCAATAGAAGTCATAGATCCGTCTTTTACAACGGTGAAAAAGACTTAACACAACTTAAGGATAAAGATCGGTTGGAGAGAATCATTGAATCTAGACTTATAGAACTAGCTTACTATAAAATTGAGGGCCAGTCGGAATTCCTTAGTGATTATTTATATGGAGACGGTCATATTTGCATTTGCTTTTCTTTCGGATTATCTCATGACAATATTGATAACGATCTTACTCTGGGATCAACATATTCATCTATTGTCGATTATTGGATAGGGAGAGGTATTCTAGAAAAACATAGTGAAAAATTTATTCCTCGTATAGTTTCTAAGGAACAATATGAATTAATAAAGGAGAAACTTAGTATCTATTCTACAAATCTTATTCCTCTTAAGAATTTTAAAGATATTGAAGTTTACGATGGCACTCTTAGTTTCTAACTCTTTTCTTCCGCATTTCTCGCTTCCTTTTCGCTTCTGGTCTGTTGTAGTAGGTGAGGAATACCAATCAAAGATTAAATTTCTCTAAACTAGGTTCATTCAACCCCGAGGGTTATAACACCGAGGGTTAGAAAGAGGA
>MFZX01000020.1 GCA_001788095.1 Candidatus Roizmanbacteria bacterium RIFCSPHIGHO2_12_FULL_37_23 | reverse complement strand
CGACAATAGAAGCTATGATAGTTTTTCTTACAGTTTCTTTTCCCAATGAAGGCCCAACTGTTTCGAATCGGAGTGATTGAACTTTTCCAATACTTTTGTTGCCTTCAAGATTCTTACGAACAGTAGCTTCTTGTTTTTCGTCTATCGGAGTGGTTTTTATTAAAAATGTGTTCTTATCTAAGGTTTCTATAGATAGTGCTTTAATTTTTCTATCAGACAAAGTTTTCTTGATCAAATTTATTGAGACATCTTTTGCTTTAAACCGATATTCAATGACACTTCCTCCAGTAAAATCTATTGCATAATTAAATCCGTATTTTAATATTGCAAAGCTTCCTAAGGCAATGATCAATATCGAAAAAATGAAATAAAATTTTGTGTATTTGAGAAAATAAATCATAATTCTATTATTTTGAACTCCTATAAAATGTTTCGATTAATCGCCTTGTAATAATAATTCCAGTAAACAAACTCGTAATTACTCCTATTGAAAGCGTTAATGCGAATCCTCGAATTAACCCAAATTGTGGGAAAAAATCCCAGTTAAATGGATTAAACAGAATAAATGCAACAAGCAATGTAGCGATATTCGCGTCTTTAATTGCATCGATTGCCTTTCCAAAACCAAGCTTCAGGGATAAATCAAAATCCTTTCCTTTTCTTTGTTCTTCCTTAATCCTTTCAAAAATAAGAATGTTTGAATCAACAGCCATTCCGATAGAAAGAATAAAACCAGCAATACCAGGCAAGGTCAAGACAACAGGAATAGTTCTAAATATTGCAAAAGAAATAAGTCCATACACGACAAGAGCAATAGATGCGATGATACCTAAGCGTCTGTAGTATACCACCATAAATAATATGACAGTAGAAAGACCAATAACTCCTGCGATTATGCTTTTTTCAACGGCTTCTTTGCCAAGTGTTGGTCCGATAGTTCTCTGTTCGATAAGTTTGACAGAAACAGGAAGAGCTCCGGAATTGATAGCAACAGCAAGACTTTTTGCATCATCGACACTAAACTGACCCGTGATAACTGCTTGTCCTCCAGTAATTTTTTGCTGGACCGTAGGAGCCGATATAAGCTGATTGTCAATCACTATGGCAACAGGTTTGCCTACGTTACGTCCGGTAATCTCTTCAAATCGCTTAGCCCCCTCTTTGTCAAAATTAAGACCTACACTTGGCCCCCCCTTACCTGATGAATCAAATTGGACCGTTGCTTTTTTTACATGTTCTCCAGTGAGTCCTGTTTCTTTTGTAAGACGTGCTAGTATAGAAGACTGGGTCGCAATTTCTGCCGAAACAGAAGCTTCTTCTCGAAACGTCAATTGAGCAGTTTGCCCAATGAGCCTTACTGCTTCTTCAACATTCTCAAGACCTGGTAGGTCTACAATAATTCTCTGAGAAGCTCCTGATTGTGATGTCTGGACATTTGGTTCGGAGACTCCAAAAAAGTTAACTCGTTGCTCAATAATATTACGAGCAGATTCTAAAGCATCAGCTCGATCTGAAGAATTAATTTTTGAAACATCTGCTTCAAAGACTAAATGACTCCCTCCTCTTAAATCTAGTCCGAGTTTTGTATCAAATTCTTTATGGATCTTCTTTCCAAATATTGAAACATCAATCACTAAAGGTTTAATTTTAGAATTTTTTGGAAGATCTATAAGAATCGCAATAAAGAATAAGGCAATAAAAACAATAGTAGAGAGTTTGGGGAATCGAAATTTCATACCATCAACTGAGCCTCACTGCCGACAATCATAATCTTTGGTTCCTTAAGGAACCCCCATATAAAAGGATCTTTTTGTTTTTTTCTATAAACAAATTCTTCTTTTGTCATTATGGTATAGTTGATTTCAAAAGGGTATTCTTTTTCGACCGAATTGACAATTTTTTGTACTTCTGGGGCAACGACCACACCAACAAAAAGCATGTATACTTCGCTCACAGAAATGCTCTCTTTTTTAGCAAGCTTTAATGACATCGCAATATAATGAAGTTTTCCAAGTTTTGCTTTATTTTTTAATAAACTTTTTACTATGGTTGTTTCTTTTGCAAATATTCTTAAAAATTCGTCGTACAAGCTCCATGTTTGATTGAGTGTATATACTGATTTATTGAGTCGTTTTTCCTTCGTGAGTACTTTAGCCTTTTCAAGGATATCAAGTTCTCTTTTTACAGCGTTTATCTCCTGATTAACTTCTCTACTTACCCGACGAAGATGATAAGATTGATTAGAATTTTGAAAAAACAATCCCATAATTTCGCGTCGTGCCTTAGAAGGAATTATATAGTCAAGCATATTTTGGAATTTCGAATTTTTTTAGTACGTAACTTCATTTCCCGTTGGAACTATAGAGACCCATACTTGCCCACGAACCATCTCAATCTCTTCTCCTGAACCATCAAAAAATCTTATTTGAGATTCTTTATCTGGTTTCTTCCATGTTCCTTCAATAGCTTCTCCATTTTGGAAAATAAGTGCTTCACCTTGTCCTATTGTCCCATACAATAAATGCCCTCCGGGATATCCATCATTAGCTGCAGATTCTTTCATAAAAGCGACGATAACATTTTTCGACGAAAGTTGCTCCTTTGTATTTTTATCAATATGAGGTTTCCCATCGCCATGTGACCGTAGATAACTTTTTGTTTCAGGAGAATAATCCCATACGACCGAATAACTCTGTTTTCCACTCCAAAAATCATACGAAATTTTTGTTACAGGGTTTGAGACAACGTCTTCGTCCTGAAATTTCCAAGATTCAAAATCTTCATCCCATGCGTTATTCTCATCATCTACATTTGTAAGTTTACGATTTACTTCCGCATACTTCCAAAGTTTTGAGGTAGAAGAATACATGGTGTGTTCAGTAGCAACACCAGGATTTCTTTCATAGTCACGATAAAAAGTTGGGAATGCTATCGAGAACTGATTAAGATCATTAAAGTTTGCCCAACCCAGTTTATTCAGCGTACCCAGCGCATCTGCTTTACCCGGAGTATTAGCTCCCCCGACATGCGCGTAAAGTGGATATGCTCCATATCCTGAAGCTAAATCAATAAAATACATTCTCGCTGATCGGACTGGGCCTATAAAACGGGTATCTTTGCAATAGAATACTGCTAAAAATCGTGTTATACCGCCTTCGGCAACAGCTTCATAAATCACATCAGCAGAAGAAAGCCCGGACTGTGGTCGAGCATCAGTGTGATTCTCTATCATTACGGTTAACGGTCGTCGATTTTCCCATAATTTCTTATGTTCCTTAGTCAGCATTTCACCGTTTATTGGACATTCTTCAGTTTTCGGACCTGTAAGTTGAGCTTGATCCACTTCTGCTCCATTTATCGGAATATCTATATTTGCAGTTTTCGTTGTAACTTTCTGAGCTGTAACTGATCCGCTAAAATAATCATATGAAAAATATGTAGCAATGAGATAAATGAGGATAGAGGCTATGATCACATACTTTTTATTCATAGTCTTTATGGTATAAAAATGTTTAATGAATTACAACAGTTTAACTAAGAAGCTTTCTTTATTGCTTCCATTTCTTCCTGTGATAGCTCGAACTTGTCCGGTTTACCTTGCTTTACATCTTTTATATAGATGCGAACACCTTCGCGAGTATAAAGAAAATTGATCACTATACCCGTATCTTCTTTATCGAGAAACGCAATGACAAAACTCTGATCTCCTCCAACTCGTTCAAAGGGATTAAATCTTACTACGCCAATTTTCTGATAGTATGTTTTTGATTCTTTCTCTAAGGAATCAAGTGTGTTCCTAATTTCCTTAATGTCTTTTTCATGATTTGAATTCTCTTTTAGAATCGTATCAAGAATGTCATCAATGCTTTTACTATTGGTTCTCTTTGTCAAATTATGGTAGTGTTTTCGTGTTTTAAATAAAAAAAAGCTTATGATAATAAGCCATAAAAGCGCAATGCCATAAGCTGTGTAAACTACGACCATTATAGTGAGACATTGTATATGGTTGCAAAAGATGTGTCAACGAGAGAAAGGATTTGAGAGTAATGTATAATAATTACTACAAATTTCACCGCCGGTCGGCGGTCTTAAATCTCAAATACGCCTATGCCTAGAAAAACTAAGAAACAAAAAAAACAAGCTGATCAAAGAAGAATGTATATCACACATTTACCTCCATCTATTGCTGATGGACAAATCAATAGATCACTTGAAATTCCTGTTAGAAAAAAGAAAATAATAGAGGTAATAACATATACAGAGTCTGACTATGACAAAAAGCTAAGGAAATTTACCCTTAGCGATATGAAGAAAACATTCTTAATCACGTCCTTTCTTTTTATACTACAACTCGTGATTTTTTATGCGTATACACAAGGACTCCTTGTTAAAGTTATTCCTTAATTTGACGTAGTATCTCGGTTGTTGATTTTCCAGGAATACGTTGGAGAACAACTTTTACCTCTGCTCCAACTAGTTGTGCATGTTTAATCTTATTGTCCTCTTGTGGATCCCCAGCCGTAATCGCGATTACACTCGGCTGTATTTTTTTAACAAGATTCGCATATTCATCATCATTTTGTAGATAAGGAAGAATCACAACAATATCAACCGATTCAAGACCAGTAAGAATTTCAGCTCTCTTATAAAGAGTATTAAATGGTTTTCTCAATTTCCGTTTTTGTATAAATTCGTCGCTCTCAAGAGCGACTACTAGTTCATTTCCAAATTTCTTTGCCTCCTGTAAAAATTTCGCGTGCCCAATATGCAATATATCGAAACATCCCCCAACAAGTACTCTTGTAACATTCTTACGAGGTTTAAAGTCTGCGAGGGGAACTATTTTAGAATTCATTGTGGTATTTTAACAATTTTTAATACTCAAATCTCTCCGCCGACTGGCGGATTCCACTCTCAATTCCCTATAATACTCTTATGCGCTTCGTAACCGAAACAATATCTGATACTGGTCAGGCTTTGTTTGTATATAAAAATCCCTCTGCATTTATTCAAGGTCTTGAAAATAAAATGGAAACATATGGTCTGGGAATCGTGCATAAATCGGGAGTACCCATCATTTTAAAATCCTATACGTATATTTTTATCTATAGCAATACGATATCAGCAGATATTATACAAAAGCTTGCTACTACTCGCTCAAAATCACTCATTATGACGAGTGAAAGAAAAAGTTTCGAAGAAATTAGAAAACTGATACAAAGACACCCTGCAACACATGCTAAGCTCGTGAATATCGACGCTGAAGATGAAACCAACGAAACGCTCGAGAGAGTCTTATGGTTTATGATGTCTCGATCATCAGAACAGACTCTTAATCTTGAAAGAGCAATGAAGCCAATGGCCAAAAAAGATATATCCGATCAGTTCCGCGGTTTTAATATAACCCGTAGACAGACTGGCGTGCTTATCTTGATGTTATTTTTGTTTCTGGAATTATTTTTTTTGCTTCCCTTAGCAGGATCTACATACTTTTTATACCGCGCTGGGATAGCATTAAAAGATCAAAATATTGGAACAGCTCAAAGACATTTGAATACTGCGCGGCCACTTTTATCCACAGCTCAAGCAAGCTATAAATTTTCAAAGCCGACTTTTTTACTTCTTCTCATTTCGCTTTTTCCTGAAAATATTCTTAGTATTGAAGATAATGTATTTACATTCATGCAGACTGCTATTAAAACATCCCAGAATAGTAACGCTATTTTTTCTCTTCTACTCAAACAAGATAAAACAACTAATGAAATAAATGAGGTAGATAGCCGTATTAAAAACCTCAATAAACAGATCGATATACTTGTGCAAACTTCAGAAGCGGTCAAAGACCGACTTGATTATGACAACGACCGTATAAAAAAAGCTAGAAAAGATTTTGAAAAACTTAATACTAATTTATCTACAACGCAAAAACTCGTAACTCATATGGATAAACTCCTTGGTAGTCAGGGCCAAAAAAAATTCCTTGTTTTCTTTTATAACAATATGGAGATCAGACCTGGAGGAGGGTTTATAGGATCATTTGGAACGATAACATTTGATGATTATACGCTAAAAGGTTTCGACGTTATTGATGTTTACGACGCAGACGGACAATTAACTTCTCATATCGAACCTCCGCTTCCAATACGGAAGTACCTTGGGGAAATTCACTGGTTTCTTCGAGATTCGAATTTTAATCCTGATTTTGTTACAAACGTTAATACAGCAGAATTTTTCATCGATCAAGAGCTTGCTTTGGGACAATTTGATGGAGCACTCGCAATAACAACGACTGGCCTTTCTTACCTATTAGAAGCATTCGGAGATGTCTATATTGCCGACTTTGATGAATCGATTAATAAAGACAATTTCTATTTAAAAATTCAGACTGGAGCAGAAAATGAATTCTTTCCAGGTTCATCGCGAAAAAAAAATTACTTATCTACATTAGGTAGGTCCTTGTTTCTCAAGCTCGAAGAGGCATCCCCTGCTCAGCTTGCGCTCTCGATCAAACGGGCTCTTGATGAAAAACATATTGTGATAAATAGTAAGGATAAAGAGATTCAAGACGATATTGATAGTTTGGGATGGAACGGCAAAGTCGTTGCTCCGCAATGTGTCGGATCTACCCAGCGATGCATTATTAATCACCTATTTCCTATAGATGCAAATCTCGGAGTGAATAAAGTCAACTTTTTTATCAATAGAGCTATAAATCTCATAACAACGATAGATGAAGATGGGACTATTCATAATACTTCATCAGTGTTATTTATTAATAATAGTACTTCTGATAAATACCCAGGCGGAATATACAAAAATTACTTTCAATTATATCTTCCTCATGATGCTATAGTAAGTTCCGTTTCCCACAATGGAAAAATGACCAAAAATTATGAAGAAAACAAGACAAATATCTTCAAAACCATTGGGACTTTCATAGAAATCCCTCCTGGAGAAACGTTTGAGGTTACTGTCGACTACGAACTTGCAGAAAAAATATTAACCGGAACAAGCACATATCAAATCGTTATTCAAAAGCAAATAGGCACATTTAATAGTGATTTCTTTTTTGAAATCAACCTACCACATAACATTTTTATCACTGATCAAAATTTCAAGAGCCTTGCAAAAAATCAAGCCGTACGCTACAATAGCAGTCTGTCAACAGATAGAGTTTTTGTCATTGAATTATTAAGAGAATAAACCTATGGTCGCAAAAAAAACAAGTGATAAAATAGTTTTGGATGTTCAAAAACGAGAAATTAATGGAAAAAAAGTTAAGCAACTTAGAAAAGAGGGCATCCTTCCAGCAAACATTTACGGAAAAGATTTTGTGTCTCAAGCTATCAGCCTAAATACACACGATTTTCTTAAAACTTATAAAGAAGCAGGTGAAACGCAACTTATCTACCTCAATCTGGATAAAAAGGAAATCCCGGTCCTCATGCACAATCTTCAGTTGCACTCAGTATCTGGACACCCCTTGCATGTCGATTTTAGAAAAATTGATCTCACTAAAAAAATCGAGGCTCATGTTCCTCTCAAATTCATTAACGAATCTCCTGCTGTTCATCAAAATAAAGGAGACATGCTTACCATACTTAATGCTCTAACAGTCGAAGCGCTTCCTGGATCAATTCCTCATGATATAGAAATTGATATTTCTATCTTAAATGAGGTGGATGACGAAATTCGAATTAAAGATCTTAAAACTGTTGCTGGTTATAGCGTAAAAGATGATCCTGAAAGTGTAATTGTTAAAATTGCTGAACATAAGGAAGAAGTAATTGCGCCCGAGCCAGCTCCTGAGGTTGCGGAAGGAGGACCCGCTGCAGAAGGTGAAGCACCTGCTGAGGGTGAGGAAGGATCCAAAGAGCAAACTCAGAAAAAGGAAGAGACAAAACCTGAAGAGAAAAAAGAATAATCAATTTCTACTAGAAACCCCAGCACTTTTCTTGACTTTCACATTTCTCTCCCCCATAATGTTATCGATATGAAACCTCTACGTGTAGGGCTGAATGGTTTCGGTCGTATCGGTCGAGCTTTCACAAGAATCGCTCTCCAAAGAAAGTCTTTTACTATTGAAGCGATCAACACATCCAAAACCGATCCTAAACAACTAGCTTATTTCCTACAATACGATTCTGTGTATCGAACATATGAGAAACAAGTAAAAACTCTTAATGATGGTATTGATATTGAAGGCCATAAAATCACAAGCTATCTCGTGAGAGATCCAAATGAAATTCCCTGGGATAAGCATAATATTGATATCGTTATTGACTGCACTGGAGTATTCAAAGTGAGAGAAGATCTTAAAAAACACCTTCGGGGTAGTGTAAAAAAAGTTATTATGACTGCTCCAAGTAAAGATGGAAGTATTCCTCACGTTGTTCTGGGTGCAAATGATGATACATTTGATTTTAAGGGAGCAGATATAATGTCAAACGCTTCATGTACAACAAATTGTGCAGCTGTTATGATGAAGGTCCTTGACAAAAGTGTTGGAGTTGAACAGGCTTATTTATCTACTATCCATGCATATACAAGCTCACAGGCGTTGGTCGATTCAGCAACAGATAAATTTACCCGAGGCCGTTCTGCTGGACTTTCCATTATTCCCACAACAACTGGCGCAGCTGATGCAGTATGTAAAGTTGGCGCTTTTGAAGAAGGCCGACTAGGAGCTATTGCTATTCGAGTCCCTACTCCGGTGGGATCAATTTCAGACATTTCTGCAATTACCAAAAAAAAGACTACTACAGAAGAAATTAATACAATTTTTAAGGAAGCTTCTTCGGGTCGATTAAAAGGAATTCTTGGGTATGAAGAAACACCACTTGTATCATCTGACTACATTGGTTCTCCTTATTCATGTATCTTTGATCCAAATTATACAAACGTGCTTAATGGTAACTTCATTAAAATATTTGGCTGGTATGATAATGAGTGGGGATATTCTACCCGACTCGTAGACTTAGTGGAAAAACTCGGTGGATATATCTAGCCAACATTCCACTTGACAATGCTTCTTTTTCATACTACTCTGAAACTAGATGGAAAAAGAGATTCAACGACTTCATAGAAGACTTGCACGAAGCAAGTTTGCAGTTTTTCTTATCATTGGGTTTCTCGCGCTTTTGACGTATCTTCTTATAACTGTTGCCAACCAGGTTAAAAATAATGAAGCATTTGTGTTTATGCCTCGTGCTGTTGAAACAGCTGACACAAGCCAACCAGACGCACCTTTTCCTGGTTTAACGTGCTCTAATTTTCAGGAACGAATTGACTTCATGCGAGGACAACTTCAAGACCTACGGAGACAACTAAATTGCCCAGCTACACCAGGACAAACCTCTGCGGACAGTCCAAGTGGCGAAGCTTCAGGTTGTAGTCTTGTTGCTGATTTGGAAAGAGATCTCGATGAATTTGAGTCAGTGATTAGGGAAAAATGTACCCGATGTTCGCGTGGAGAAACAACAACTAATGACGCCACAGATAGCGATAGTCTCTCTGTTCCAAGCGCACTTCTTCCACCGCTAAGCTGTGAAACAGTAGATTTAAAAATCAACTTCATACTCAATAAAACTATTGATATGCTAGAGAAAAAATACTGTCCGTCCCCGACAACTAATCTACTAGATGGTAGCGCTCCAGATGCACCTATTGGTATATGTGGATTACTGTATGATCTTAAAACAGGCTTTAGAGAACTTGCAGATTTGCTTAAAAGCTTATGTGTTTCTTGTCCAACAAAGTGTGTAGAAGAAGAAAGTATGCAATTCCTTGATCCTCAATTTGGAGGTGGATACTGCAGAGTCAAATTTAAGTGTACTGGGGATAGAGACATCATTGTTCCTATTGGATCACCTGGTGGTACTCCCTATCCGATCGAATGCGAATATAATAATGGAATCATGGAATGCCAGTACAGAGATAATGGTCCGGGCATTCCTGACTGTCAAGGCAGTGTAAAATGGAAAGATTTTATGCAGTCAGTATGTGGTTGTAAGCCATTTACCTCGAAGCCAGAAACCTCCACAGATCTTCCAGTTGAACCTCCCATCGA
>MFZX01000019.1 GCA_001788095.1 Candidatus Roizmanbacteria bacterium RIFCSPHIGHO2_12_FULL_37_23 | reverse complement strand
CACCACGAGGGAGCTTCAAGCTCCAGTAGAACACAGCCCATACTTAAAGTGTATGAAGGATATCTTTATTTCTATAAAAAACACTTTTCGCGCATTGATCTCAAAATACTTAAGTTTATGCTACAATTAAAGGCAATTCTCGCAGTCCTGATAGGCAGATTAACACGGAATGAATATCTAATTACAACATACAAACAAGCATATGACATTGCTCAAAAAACTTGATGAGAATATTCTCAAATGGCTTCTCATCTTCTTTGTTTTTTTTATACCTCTCTATCCAAAATTTCCATTCAAAATAGTCAATTACACATATGTTGCAATAAGACTCGATGATTTTTTCATTGCTCTGATAACAGGCGTTTTTATTCTTCAACTGCTTAGAAATAAAATTAAGCTCAAAGATCTCCACTTTTTAAAACCCGTGCTTATTTTTTGGGGTGTAATTTTCTTATCGCTTGTATCGGGATTATATATCACTCATACCATAGACTTCCCACTTGTTGGATTTTTTAATGCTTTTCGACGTATTGAATATATGATTGTGTTCTTTATCGCGATGTCTGCAATTCGCACCGCAAAGGATTTCAAATTTCTAATGTACGCTCTTGTTGTTTCATTATGTTTTGTTGATATATATGGAATAGGTCAGAGATTTTTTGGTTTTCCTGCGATCCAAACCATGAATCCTGAATATGCGTTAGGAAAAATACTTTATCTCACACCAGAAGCCCGTATTAGCTCTACATTTGCTGGACATTATGACCTTGCTGCGTATCTGGTCTTCCTACTTCCTTTATTGTGGGGTATGTTTTTTTATGCAAGACAGGTAATTTTACTTCTCCTTGCTGTTCTCTCCATGCTTATACTCACACTTACCGCTTCTCGAACATCATCCATAGCATATCTTATTTCAAACTCAATATTTCTTTTGTATTTTAGAAAGATCAGATATTTCATTTTGATAATCCTCCTTACTATTGGATTTACTTATATCGATACTGATCTGCTCAATCGTTGGCTTAAAACAATTCAAATAAAACAAATTCTTCTTAATGAACAAACTGGTGAAAGGATTGTTGTCCAAAATATTACGAGTGACGAGCTACCTGCGGGTACAGCATTTGTAAAAATTAAAAAAGATGAAGATACAACAGCTTCGAGCTTATTAAAAGAAGAGTTGCGAATAAAAGCTTCTTTGAGCGGAACTCTCGAAGCCACCGAGGAAGCACAATATCAAACAGTCAGCGCTGTCGCAACTGATATTTCTATCGCTACTCGTTTTCAAGCGAGCTGGCCAAGAGCGATACAAGCATTTCAAAAAAATCCGCTACTGGGTTCTGGTCCTTCATCTATTACCGAATCTTCAGACGGTGACTATTTCAGATGGTTAGGTGAAACTGGAATTTTAGGCTTTAGCTTTTTCATATATATCATTATAATGATTCTCAAGAGATTGTATGATTTTAAGAATAAACTCGCATCTTCAGCACAAATGCTTGTTTATGGAGTTATATTTGGTACCATCGGGCTCTTTATTAATGCTCTACTTATCGATGTATTTGAAGCATCTAAAGTCGCATATATATTCTGGTTTACACTGGGAATATTTGTAGGACTTATTTATCTCAATAAAAATGAGTTAAAAAGGGTATAAAAAATTATGGTTAAAAAGAAAGTTGTCATCAAAAATCAAGTAAAAATGTTTAGGCTCGATTATCTATGTATTGCACTGATACTGATAATCAGCATAGCGTTGAGACTGTATAAAATAAACAATCCTATTGCTGACTGGCATTCATGGAGACAGGCAGATACTGCAGCAGTGGCTCGTAACTTTGTTCGAACGGGTTTCGACATCCTGCATCCTCGATACGATGACCTATCTAATGTTCAAACTGGTATTCCAAATCCCGAAGGTTATAGATTTGTAGAATTTCCTATATATAATGGCTTGTTTGCATCGCTCTATAAATATTTTCCAATATTATCTTTGGAAATGTATGGACGGGCAACAAGTATTTTCTTTTCGCTTATTGTTATTACCATAATATATTATTTCGTTCTCAAGGAAGAAAATAGAATTGCAGCGATCGTTTCAGCACTAATATTCGCTGTCTTTCCTTTTTTTGTATATTACTCCCGTGTCATCTTACCTGAAATGACTGCCTTGGGATGCATGATGCTCGCATTATGGTTACTGTATCTTTGGAAAGGAACTAAGAGACGAGTTGCTTCGTGGATATTGTATGGACTATCTGTTTTCTTTTCAGCAATAGCGCTCCTTATCAAGCCAACAACTATATTCTATTTTGCTGCGCTTGTGTATATATTTATTCAAAAATATAAATTCGACATACTTAAAAAAATACCTTTTTATGTATATTTCGTTATTTCCCTTATTCCGTTGGTGCTTTGGAGACAATGGATGGCGCAGTATCCCGAAGGAGTTCCTTTGTATGAGTGGCTTATCACTGACGTAAACACGTTTCAAGGTAGGCAAAACATTTTTTTAAGGCCTGCTTTTTTTAGATGGATTTTCTTTGAAAGAATATTGAATCTTATTCTGGGGGGATATGCCGCAGCCTTACTTGTTTTCGGTGTTCTGGCAAAGCCAGCTCGAAGTTATTTTCTTTACAGCCTGGGACTATCTTCTCTTCTGTACCTTTTTGCCTTTCAAGGGGGAAATGTTCAACACGATTATTATCAAACACTTATTTTACCAAGTATCGCCATATTCACTGGAATCGGTGCAAGTCTCTTATATTCGCATAAAAAATTGTTCCAAAGTTTATATCTCAGCATGTTTATGGTGAGTGCTCTTCTTGTTTTTTCCTTTACCATGTCTTACTACAGAGTAAAGGACTACTATAATACGAGTGATGAGCTTTTAAGTATTGCGAAAGTTATTAAAACCATCACTCCGCAGGATGCGCGTATTGTAACCGATAGTACTGGAGATACGACGCTCCTCTACCTCGCAGATAGAAGAGGGTATCCGGCGGTCACTGAAGATCTAAAAGGACTAAAAGATAAAGGGATGGAATATTTTGTAACATTAAAGTCTGATGTTGCACAAGAAGTAGAAAAAGAATTTGAACTGATATTTTCAAATGATAAAGTTTTTATTTTTAAGCTTTAGCTCTCATGAAAATATTGATGCTTACCCCTTATCTCCCATATCCTCCATCTTCTGGAGGTCAGGTGCGCTCATATAATCTTATAAAACATCTTAGTAAGCACCATGATATTTACTTGGTATCACTAATAAAAAACGACGAGGAAAAAAAGTATCAAAAAGATCTATTGGAATACTGCAAGGAAATCTATGTGTGCAAACGGTCTGAATCTCCATGGACTTTCTCAAATATCATAAAAAGTGTGTTTGGACAATATCCTTTTGTTGTGGTACGAAATTTTTCACCTGAAGCCAAACAGGCGGTTTCAATTGCGTTAGAACGAAAAGCCTTTGATCTTATTCATGCTGAAACTTTTTATATAATGCCTCATATTCCCCAAACGAAAACGCCAGTGTTTCTTGTGGAGCAAACCATAGAATACCGGGTGTATCAACATTATGTGAGTAAACTTCCCCTTTTTATTCGACCTTTCTTTTATTTTGACATCGTTAAATTAAAATTTTGGGAACAGACATTTTGGAAAAAAGCAGAACTTGTAGGAGCGGTTTCGAAAGATGATGAACGAAAAATGCTTGAACTTTTGCCAAATCTAGAAACAACAGTCATTCCTAATGCAGCTGGAGAAGATCTTCTTAATATTTATAACGGACATAAGCGGGTAATTAAACCGATATTTTTATATCAAGGTAACTTTTCTTGGTTACAAAATG
This sequence comes from Candidatus Roizmanbacteria bacterium RIFCSPHIGHO2_12_FULL_37_23, assembly GCA_001788095.1. Lineage (GTDB taxonomy): Bacteria > Patescibacteriota > Microgenomatia > UBA1406 > HO2-37-13b > 2-12-FULL-37-7b. Next base: position 3,227 of record MFZX01000019.1, on the reverse strand, counting down.
TAGAAGCTGCACGCATTCTTATCGACACCATATTCCCAAGTATTAAAAAGCATATACCTAACGCGCGGTGTGTCATAGCAGGCCAGCGAGCTCAAGAAAAATTGGGAGACGTTGTGCTTTCGGGGGTCGAAATTGTTGATATCCCCCCATCAAATGTCGATACAGTTATCAAAGTTTATAAAGAAGCTTCAATTTTCCTTGCGCCAATTGAGGGTCCTGGGGGAACGAGGTTAAAAATACTTGGTGCTATGGCAGCAGGTCTACCTGTTATTTCATCTCCAACAGGTATTAGTGGATTAGATGTACATCATAATAAAAATGTCATTATTGCTAAAAAACCTGAAGATTTTGCTCGAAAAGCAGTAGAATTATTGAAAAATCATACAAAATATATGACTATTCGTAAAAATGCACGAAGTCTTATTGAAGAAAAATATAGCTGGGACACCATTGCTTCGAAACTAGAAAAGATTTACGAGCAACTGATTAGTTGACTTCGTAAAATCCTTCGACAAAGTTTAGAGCACGCTGTATACTATAAGAATGATAATTGGAATAGACGGGAATGAAGCAAATGTTGAAAAAAAGGTAGGTGTTTCTGTGTATACATTTGAGCTTTTGAAACATTTTCGCAAAGCCGCTTCGCGAGATTTGCGTTTTATTATTTTCCTTCGCCACAAGCCCCGATATGACCTACCACAACAAAATCAATATTTTACTTACCAAGTTGTTAAAGGTCCTTTCCTGTGGAGAAATCTCTTTTTACCATTAGCACTTAAAAAACGTAAGAAAATTGATGTTTTTTTCTCACCGGCGCATTATACGCCACGCTATAGCAAAATCCCTATAGTAGTAACAATTCATGACCTTGCGTACGTTAGGTATCCAGAGGAATTTTTAAAACAAGATCTCTATAAATTATCTCACTGGACAAAACATGCTCTTGGACAGTCGGAAAAAATAATTGCCGTGTCTCAGTCAACGAAAAACGATCTTATATATTACTATGGAATCAATAAAAATAAAGTTAAAGTCGTGTACAATGGATTTTCCTCAAAAGAAGAGCAATCTAAGGATAAACCCACTATTCTCGAAGAATATAATTTAAAACCAGGAAAATACATATTATTTGCTGGGACTATTCAGCCTCGAAAAAATATCCAAACATTACTTCATGCATTTAGATTGATTCTAGAAAGCAAGCCAGATATGAAGCTCATTCTGGTTGGAAAAAAAGGATGGTTATATGACAAAATTTTTAAGATATCTCGAGAACTTGAGCTTAATGAGCACGCGATCTTTACAGACTATATCTCAAATGCTGATATGGCAACGCTCTATAATAACGCTAGTGTTTTTGTGTTACCTTCTTTATATGAAGGTTTCGGATTACCCATTCTTGAAGCAATGAGCCATAATTGCCCAGTTATTGCTTCAGAGCGATCGAGTTTACCAGAGGTCTGTGATGATGCATGTTTATTTTTTAGCCCTCATAATGCTGTACAACTTAAAGATGAAATATTAAAGGTCTTAAATAGTAAAACTCTTCGAGAAAAACTTATTACAAAAGGACAAATACGGGTAAAAAACTTTAGTTGGGCAAAATGTGCTCATGAGACATTGAATGTTTTGAAATCAGGAGCTGATTAAGTATGAAAACACCTCTTAAGGATAAAACCGGTAAGCAACTTACTATTTCTGAAGTTGGGAATAAAGGTTTTGTGAGAATGTATACCGTCTTTCTTGAGTTTAAAATATTTTTACTTCACCTTGTGGGAAGTATTCCTTCTCACTACATACGAAGGTTTTTTTATAGACTTGGAGGAATAAAAATTGGAAAAAGCTCGTCTATTCATATGGGCGCCCGATTTTACGATCCAAAAGGAATTACAATTGGAGAAAACAGCATTATTGGTGAGTATGCTACGCTCGATGGGAGAGATAAGCTCATTATCGGAAACAATGTCGCTCTAGCAACAGGAGTCATGATCTATAACGCAGAACATAATATAGATGATGAAAATTTTCTACACACACTTGAGCCAGTAAAAATTGAAGATTATGCTTTTATCGGTCCTCGTGCAATAATACTACCGGGTGTAACTGTAGGTGAAGGAGCTATTGTTGCTGCCGGTGCTGTAGTTACCAAGGGTGTACCACCATTTGCTATTGTCGGAGGCGTTCCTGCAAAGATTATTGGTGAACGCAAACATAAAAATCTGACCTACAAACTCGGGAGAGCACATTGGTTTCGGTAGCGATTATAACCCCTTGGATGACAACGATACTTAAGATGTAAAATCATTCTGTCATTCTGAACTCGATTCAGAATCTAGTTTCCTTATATATTCCGCCTCAACTCCTCTTAACTGGTCCTTGATCTCAAACGCTTCTTTAAAAACCTCTGTTTGAAAAACATAATATGTCCTGAGTTCATACCACGCTGAAACGCAAACTAATCCAATCAGAATAATTCCAAAATACGTAGAAAGTTTCTTTCTTTGAACTAGTTGGTATGCATAGTCTATTGTTATGCCTGAAAAGAATATGATTGGAACAAGCGAGGTGTAAGTCCGTAGCATGTTTGGGTTTTCCCAGGGGTAAGTTAGTATCGTTGGTATAAGGGAAAACATGAACCATACAAAAAAAAACGCTATATATCTCTTTCGAGTCCGAATTTCTAACCCTCGGTGTTGGAAAAAACGTGAAATCGAGATACATAGTCCGCTGAGGAATAGTACACCTATGATGGGATTAAGAGCTGGTTTGTAGGGATAATTATGCAAACCTGTGACATCCCCTTTGTCAGGTACAAAAAGCATGAGTGGAATTGAGGCGAGATTTTGGCCTAAAAACTGCATTTTTGTTTGAAAATTGAGCTCGGTATTGTTGAAATATGATTGTTGATGGATACGGATATCTTTATTTTGTGTCAAATAAAGGTTTAAAGGAGAAGTTAAGAGTATGAACGGTAATAGAAATGCTAGCAATCCTTTAAATATCAATAAATGCAATCTCTTTTTTTTCTTGTCATCCTGAACTCCGATTAAATCAGAGGAGCCTCGATTCAGGATCTCATATATAAAGAAAATTAGTGGTAGTACAAAAAATAGTCTTCCAACAATATAGGAGTTATAAGCTAATCCGGCAAAGACACCGCTACCCAATGCGTATTTATAGTTTTTGGATTTAAAATAGATAAGTAAAAACCATAGTGATACAAGCTC
>MFZX01000018.1 GCA_001788095.1 Candidatus Roizmanbacteria bacterium RIFCSPHIGHO2_12_FULL_37_23 | reverse complement strand
TCCACTGAGAGATCGGTTCGGACTTATTTCACGACTCGATTTTTATACTACAGACGATATGATAGAAATTATTATGCGCTCGTCTAAGCTCCTCCATATAACTTTGAATAAAGAAGTAGCAAAGGAAATCGCTGTTAGGTCTCGTAAAACACCGCGAATAGCAAACAGGATTTTGAAGCGTGTGAGAGACCTCATTGAAGTCGAGAATCATAAAGTAATTGATATGAACATAATAGAAAATCTTTTTAAAATTTTAGACATTGACGAGCAAGGACTGACTGATATGGATGTGAAATACCTAACAGTTATTAGTTCTAAATTTGAAGGAGGACCAGTTGGATTAACAACTTTAGCAATGTCACTTTCAGAGGACAAACAGACGATTGAAGAATTTGTTGAACCATATCTTATTCAAATCGGTTTTATTAAGAAAACTTCTAAAGGAAGAGTAATAACGGAAAAAGCATATATTCATCTTAAAATTCCTCGAAAAACAGCTTCAGTGGAACAGCAGAAGATGCTATAATTAGCAAAACAAGCCCGGGTGGTGAAACTGGTATACACGCAGTCTTGAGGAGGCTGTGCCGCAAGGCGTGGAGGTTCAAGTCCTCTCCCGGGCACTAAATACGACGACTACTTGAATTTCCCATTATACTTAATATATAGTGAATTCATGGACACACAATTGTCTCCTCCTGAAGAATCTGCACCACAATCTGAACTCCAAACTCCATCTATTCAACCGCAACCAGAAAGTAATCATAAAATGCTTTTCGTGATAGTTGGGGCGTTGTTGCTTTTAGTAATTTTTTTTGGAAGTTTATATTTAGTCGCACAGCAAAAAAAGCAAACAATACTAGAACCATTACAAACACGAATATCATCTAAGCCAACATCACAACCTACAGCCGACGAAAATACTGAATGGAAGACATACAACACAGATGCTTATTCATTTCAATATCCACCAACCATGACTGTTGAGTTGAGTTCGGAACCTACTATTTTTTATGTACACACTATCGGGTATACAGAAAAAAATATAAGCACATCAACTAGCGAGTATCAAATTCAAATTACTAAAATTGCGCCAGAAACTATAGAGGATTTTATGAAATTAGAACCTAATACTCCTGATTATGATTTAACTGAAAGTCAAAATAAAATAATGATAAATGGAGCCCCTGCAGTGGCTCAAACTTTTAAAAAAGAATTAAATGGATCAGAAACGGGATGGGAGATTTACAAACTTTATTATATATATTCTCCATCGTTTGGTATGATCTTTAAAGGAACTGGACTAAGTCATAACATACTTGATCAAGTTGTCTCAACATTTCAATTTACTAATCAAAACAAGCAAGTGAATATGTCATCATGGAGAACATATACCAATAGTGGTTATGGGTTTTCTGTTAGATATCCATCTGATGCTATAGTAAAAGAAAATTCACCAAAGTACATTAGTATTTCTCGATTTGACAACATAGATGGCAAGTATGATGATGCTTATGAATTTCTTATTAGTTTTTTTATATCTGATAATCCTGATGAATTTCTTTCACAAGACGTATTCTCAAGATCTGAAGAGCTTCCTTATAACAATGTTTCAGATGTTGTTATAGGAAATATAAAAACAACAAGAAGGGTTGGTGATCGAGATCGTTACAGTCAGTCCTCATTACCCCTGACGAGCTATCTTATTTCTAAAGATAACCTAATGATATCCATTGTGACAGATGAATACTATGGAAAATTTAATGGCACAACGACAGATGCTATAAAGAATGAAACAAATTCTAATAAAATAGTATCTAAAATTGTCTCAACATTTCAATTTACGAAATAAATAGAAATCTACAAGACCTACTGCTTAATCTTTTAATACATCAAGAAGGTTATTATTGTTAATAAATCACTATTAACGTATAATTAGATTTAGACTGTGTTGGTCGCTTAGCTCAGTTGGTTAGAGCGTTCGGCTTACATCCGAAAGGTCGGGGGTTCGAGTCCCTCAGCGACCACTTGCATGAACCGGTTAAATAAAATCGTCATATTATTAGTTGTATCAATAAGTATTCTTGTGCTCGTCTCTTCATCAAACTATCAAACAAGCAAATCCCAACCTTCATCTCAAAGTGATTACACTGAGGTTGATGTGAAAATTGGTAATAAGCCATACACATTATTTATAGCTGATACTCAGGAAAAGAGAGTTAAAGGATTATCTAATAATGAAGATTTGACCAATAACCAAGGGATGCTTTTTGTATTTGATACAAAGGAATACCATAGTTTTTGGATGAAAGATATGAAATATCCACTAGATTTTATTTTTTTAGATGAAAATAAGGTTATTGATATCAGACAAAACATATCTCCTGATACTTACCCTAATATCATTACCCCTAAATCTCCAGCCAACAAGGTTTTAGAAATACATGCGGGTGAGGTCGTAAAAAGTGGTCTTAATATTGGCGATTATATTGATATAGAGTGATATAATAAGATTATTGCCGGGGTGGCGGAATGGTAGACGCGCAGGACTTAAAATCCTGTTCTCGTTTTCGAGAGTGTGGGTTCGACTCCCACCCTCGGCACATTTGTTACAATTAATGGGATATATTATCGCCGACTTAGCTCAGTGGTAGAGCATCCGCTTTGTAAGCGGCAGGTCCGGGGTTCGAATCCCCGAGTCGGCTCCAGTTGGATACCCGCTTTCGCCAAGGCTACAGCAGGGCAAAGGAGCGACTCCTTCCCTGTCCGCCGAAGCATTGCGTCCGTAGCTCAATGGACAGAGCAATTCCCTTCTAAGGAATAGGTTGGGGGTTCGATTCCCTCCGGACGCGCTCGTGCGAAGGCGGATAAGGAGTAGGTAGCAGGTTCGAATCCTGCCAGGCGCGCCATATTGAGAATGTCTTACCTCCGGGATACGGTGTACAAATACGGATGATATATAAAGATTGCAGGAACCTCCTCTAAAATCGTTTTTTGAAAATCGTTATAAATATTTTTACGTTGTTTTACATTAACCACTCTCCTACCATCCTCTAATAATTTGTCAATCTTTACATTATTCAATTTAGTTAAATTTGTTTGAGTTTGTGTTGAATGCCAGAAAAAATATTGATCAGGATCAACAGGTGGGTTCCAAACTGTCAGAAGCATATCAAATTTATCGGGAATGTATGATACTACTTTTAAGGTAATATCGAGACCAATTTCCTCAAAGTTCTTTTTAAGTTCTTCTGCGACGTCAACATAATCAAAGAAAGTGTAAAGTGTAAGTTTAGATGAAGCTGTAGATTCTTTTAAAGTATCTTCAATAAGTGATCGGGCTCGTTCTTCATTTCGAGTATATTCCCGTACATCTTCAAGATATGCCCATGATGTAGGAGGTATAGGACTTTTTGCAGGTACTCCGGATTCATTAAATGAACCAATAGTATATGCAAGACTTTTTCTAGCGTCACGTTCTTGTAATATTGAAGACTGAGTATTCAAAAAAAGGGTTAAAATTTGAGTGTAATCTATATCTCGCTTTATTTCTGTATTTTTCCAATTTGAAAAAACATCTGCAATATTCCGGTTTGATGTTCGAAAAAAAGTAATTTCGCCTTTCTTATAAGCAGTTATTAAATCATCCTCGGTTTGATAGAAGCGGTATGTCTTAAGTGGAAGATTTTCTTTATTCGGAGTAAGGTGGATCGAAGTAACAACGTTTTTATCAAGTTTATAACTTTGCACAGTATATCCCGAGCCAATTCCGATAAGTGGTTGCTTCACAACTGGTTTTGTAAGATATATTGGGAAAATAATTAAAGGCTGACTAAGTACAAAATCGAGCGTGTAATCATCAACAACCTGTACCGCGACATCTTGAAAGTTGTATTCGATATCATGCGCGGTAAACTTTTTTTTATCAGTCCAATATAAATCAGCTTTAAGGTGAAAACGATATGTTTTGCCATTATTGAGTATCTCCCACGAGTTTGCCAAAACTGGTCTGATCTCACCATTTTGATCTACTGTTACAAGGGGGTTTGAAATCTCTTGTTTAACCTCGTCTGGTATATTCTGTAGGTTATATGTACCAACAATACCAATAACATCTGTTTTTTGAAAAAAAAGAGAATTAAAAAGTGGAAATATATTAATGAATACAAAAATAAGGAAGAAACCAGCTATAAAGCTAATAGTCAAAAATTTAGCGTTTTTTTTTGAAAATACGCTTAACAACCAATAGTAGTGTCTGAGCTTGCGATATAGCGAACTCATATCAAAAGTTTAATGACGGAGATAGCAAAAAAAATGAATACGAGAATAGCTGTTATGCGCAACATCCATTTTTCAAGTCCTCTCCGTGTTTGAAAGCCACCACCAGCTCCTCCCCATGCGCTGCCAAGCCCTCCTCCTTTTCCCTGAAAAAGCGTGAGTAAAATAATGAGAACTCCAATAATTATAGTTGCCACAAGCAAAATCGATTCCATATGCCTATTATAGCGTAATTACAGCTAATTTAGTTAAGTAAATTCCGATTTCTCAGCAGTATGTGATATTTTTTTGCAAACCTATGTGACTCATCACGTAGAGCCTGGATAAGCTTAAAAAACATTGAATGTCTATCGATCATAATAGATGAATAATTTTGTGATGGGATAATAATCCTGTCAGGACGTTTAGCGATGGAAATTAAGGGGATAGAAATATGTTTCATTGTAAAATAGGTTTGTATTGTTTGTAGTTGCGGCCTTCCTCCATCAAGTATGATGAGGTTTGGTTTTGGCCATTCTGTATGTTTAAATCGGCGAACTAAAACTTCCTTAAGCATATAGATGTCTGACCCATGCTGTTTCTTTATAAGAAACTTTTTATAGGCTGATTTTACAAAATTTCCATTTTCAAAAACCACCATCGATCCTGTTGCTTGCTTTCCCATTAGATTACTAATATCAAAACATTCAATCCGATAAGTTGATTTATTGTTTGTGCTTCCAAAATATGACTTAAGAAATGTGTTTATTTCATCATGAAGGCCTTGCGTATCAATCTCTCTAGTTAGTTGGATATTTGTAAACGAACGTCTTTCAAGAAATAGAGAAAACTTAAGAAGCTTATTTCGAACAGAAATTGCTTCTTCATATTTTTGTTCTTTTACAAGTTTCTCTAGACGTCTACCATATGTGCTAAGCAATATGTTCGATTTTCCAGAAAGGAGATCAACAAGATTTTTAATTCTTTTCTTATACATATTTTTAAGTTTCTGCCTTTCAACCTCATCTTTTAGGTTTTCGATATGATTGGGACACGGAGCACATAATCCTATGCGAGCATAAAAACATGGTCTCTTTCCTAGTTTTTTTTGTATACAAAAAGGAATAATATAGCGTATCTCATTAATAAGATCATACGTCATCTGAGATGAGCTAAAAGGACCGAAATAGAGAGATGAACCATCATTCTCCTTTCTAACTGGAAAAACCTTTGGATAGCTATCTCGTATAGTAATCTTAATATATAAAAAGTGCTTATCGTCCTTCCAGATGGTGTTGTATTTTGGCTTAAATTCCTTGATAAGCTGAGATTCTAATATGAGCGCATCAAAATTAGAAAGCGTAATTTTATACGTAATAGAATCAGCTTCTGCGATAATATGACGTTCCTTATCTGATAGTTCAGCCTGAGCAATATGACTCTTCACACGAGCTCTTATGTTCACTGATTTTCCTATATAAAGAGGTTTACCTTTATGATTAAAAAAATATACACCTGTTTGAGATGGGATATCGTGTGCGTCTTTAAGAACTATCATGAAGATTTCGGTTTACGGGATATAATAAAATACATGCAGATTATTATAACAAGACCAATTCCACCCCCTATAAGATATTGCAAAACAGCACTTCGACTTGATTCTATTTTGACAGGAAATGCCGCGAGTCGTTTTCCATTTAATGAAAAATTAATAGTATCAAAGGTCGTCTGTGTATCTCCAGCGTGAAATACCACGTTAATTTCTTTTGATTGTCGCGGTGCAAGAATATCAATATGAAGTGGTCCTGAATCAAATATAATGCTTTTAGTGGTTGGAATAATGTTAAGATCATGCATATAGACATTGCCAGTATTAGTTACTGTGATAGATTTTTTATATGTTTTGCCAGTTGAAATGGAGCCTGGTATAGAAGTATGTAACTTCATATCGAGAAAATCCCTCGGCTTTGATCCTGAGATAGAAACAGATACGTTCTGCTTATCTGTCGTTTTATAAAACCCTGCAGGAAGTGGTTTATCGGAGTTTTTACCATGGATGGCAAACACTATATGGTTTACATCTAAACCAGAGAAATAGTCGATTCCAGAAGTATCTTGCCATGTTGGATCTACTGGGAGCCAAATATTTTTCTGCTCATCATAATATTCCGGCCAGGCATGAAGCACATCAGATACCAATGAGAGTGGACGAATATTTTGTCTTTCAGAATAACCATAACCTTCAAGTTCGCGAGTATATATGCCTTTTTCGCGTGCAATCGCTATAAAGAGATCTGTATATTCCATACATATGGCAGCATGTGGTGTATTGAGAATTCTACTAGCTCCAAATCTCTGTACATTTTTACCAATTCTTTCTTCAGCATAGGATAAAGTGTCCGTAGTGTATTGATATACATTTTTAGGACTTTCTAGCGCCTTGATTCCTTCCTCCTGTGCAAATGAACCTAAATTCCAATAAGGTTGTTCTGACAAGAGATATTTTTTTTGTTTTACAAAGCTTTGTTCAACGTAATCACGCATCTCGTCTCGCGGGTGAACGAACACTTCAACAAATCCTTCAAATTTTACTGTGGTTTTTTCATGCCTGCCGAGCTTGTATTGAGCAATAAAATTACCATCATCGTCAATCTTAACCTTATAAGGTTCTGGTTCGAGCTTATTAACATAGATTTTTTGGTAAAGTGTATCGGGCGGAAATGGTATCTCCACAACACTATCAGTTATACGATCATTAACAAGATCATACGAGAGCTTCATGTTATATATTTGGGAATCTCCAAAAAGCGCATAAATAGTATTTTCAGTTACGTTTTCCCAACGCAATGTATTAAAGTCAACACGTGTTGGAATAGGTTTGCTTAAAGAAATTTTTTTATCAAAGCTTTCGGGAAGATGGAGTGTTGCATTTATTTGAATGTTTTCCCGAGGAATTACGAGGGGAAGTATTACTTCAGAGATATTTCCTTCAAAGCTGTGCAGATTGGTATGAGTGTATGAAAGAATGATTGAATTTGCTGAAAAACGTCCTGACTCTGGTTCATTAAATGAAAAAGTAACTTTTGTCATATTCTTGTATGGCGTTATCACATATGGGATGTCTACTCCAAGTTCATTTTTTGCAATAAATTTCTCTGAAAAAAAACTACTTGGGAAGGTCAGAGAGAATTCGTTGATATAAAGATCAGGACGAAGATTTGTGAGTGTTATAGTAAGCTTCACATCGATATCTTTTGATTGGGTGAGATAGAAATCAAAGTCATAAACTACTTGATATGTTTGAGCATAAGCTGGTGGAATTCTTGAAAAAAAACACACAAGGGAAAAGAAGAAGACAAAGACAATCGTAAAAATTCTTTTCATACTTAAACGAGTTCTTTATAAAATATTTCTTAAATATCGGCCAGTATAGGAATGTCTATTTTTAATAATAGCATCAGTTGGTCCTTGATACAAAAGTTCTCCTCCTTTCTCACCTCCCTCAGGGCCAAGATCAATGATATAATCAACGTTTTTTATAACATCAAGATTATGCTCAATCACAATAACAGTATTTCCCTTGCCAATAAGTTGATACAAGGCTTTTAAAAGTTTATTGACATCATATAAATGTAAACCTGTAGTTGGCTCATCAAGTATGTATAATGTTCTTCCTGATTCTTTTTTTGAAAGTTCATTGGCGAGTTTTACTCTTTGAGCCTCGCCTCCTGATAGAGTAGGAGCTGGTCGTCCCAGTTCTAGATATGATAAACCGATATCGTGAAGAGTTTGGAGCTTGTTTTTTACCTGTCGATAATTTGCAAAGAAATCAAGAGCTTCGTCTACTGTCATAGAAAGGATATCATATATAGATTTTCCTTTATGTTTTACTTCAATCGTTTCACTATTATATCGCTTACCCTCGCAAACGTCACATATAACATAAACATCTGGTAGAAACTGCATTTCTACCTTTATAGAACCCCCCCCTGAGCACTTCTCGCATCGACCACCTTTTACATTAAACGAAAATCGACCTTTTTTATACCCTCTCATTTTTGCATCTGGTGATTCAGCAAATATGTCACGAATGAAATCAAAAACACCAATATATGTAGCTGGATTTGATCGTGGTGTCCTACCTATCGGTGATTGATCGACAAGATAAACCTTATCAATATACTGATATCCGTCTAAAGCCTCGAATTTCCCCATCATGCTGTCGTATTTTCCTTCAAGATTATATTGCAGGGCTTTATAAAGTGTTTCGACAATTAAGGTCGATTTACCCGATCCCGAAACTCCTGTTATACCTATAAGATTTCCGAGTGGAAAGGATGCTGTTATATTCTTAAGATTATATTGACTGCATTTTTTAATAGTAAGCATCCCGTGCAATTCCTTTTGAATATTTTCTCTTTTTTGAATCATGCTACGAGAAAAAAGATAATTCGATGTAATAGTGTCAGTAGACTTAAATACCTCGATGTTACCCTGGAAGACGATCTTTCCACCAAATTTACCTGCTTTTTCCCCGAAATCTACGATATGATCAGCTTGGATAATTGTTTCAGGATCATGCTCAACAACAATGATAGTATTACCAACATCACGAAGTTCTTTTAATGTATCAATGAGTGCTTTTACATCTCGCGGATGAAGGCCTATCGATGGTTCATCAAGAACGTAAATTACACCAGAGAGACCGCTCCCTATCTGAGATGCAAGCCTGATCCGCTGTGACTCACCACCGGACAAGGTTCGCGCTGCTCTATTAAGTGTAAGATATGATAATCCTACATTTGCCAGGAAAGTCAATCGTGCTGAAATTTCCTGTAATATTGTATGAGAGATTGTTTTTTCATAACTATTGAGCTTATTTTCAAGTTGATTAATAAAATTAATACTATGGATAACAGCCATATCACATACCTCAAATATATTCTTGCCTTGGATTTTTACATGTAGTACTGTTTCTTTGAGTCGTTTCCCCTTACACATGGTACATACTTCTTCATTCATATATTTTTCAATTTCCCTTCGTGTGTATTCAGAGTCTGACTCAGCGTATTTACGTTCAAGCTCCGGAATAACACCGTTAAATTTTTCGAAAATAGAGGTACCCTCACCATGTCTATTATTTCCGTATACTCGATACGTCTTTGTCGATCCATAGAGTATTTTCTCAATTTGCTCGCTCTTTATGGTAGAAAGACGTTGACTCACACTAACATCAACATCTTCAAGAAAAACCTGAAAGAGGCGAGTAAACCACGTGTCTTTTAAAAGAATTCTTCCATATGGAATTATGCCACCTTCATTAATTGTTAATTTCTCATTGATAATAAGTTTTGGATTGATTCTAATAATTGTTCCAAGGCCTTTACATGTCTCACATGCACCAAGTGGCGAATTAAAGGAAAACATACGAGGCTCAATTTCGGGTAAGGAAATATTACAGTTTGGACATGAAAAGTTCTCGGAAAATAAATGTTTTTCGTAGGCAGATATGTACAGATAAACAAGCCCATTTGATAAACTTACAGCTTGCTCTATATCATTGAAGACACGTGATCGTAGATTTGAAAAATAAACTTTATCTTTAAATTGTTTATACGAGCCTGATATTTCGTCTACAATTACGTCAATATCATGCTTATTAGTCTTAATCAAGCCAATATCATCATTAAGTCCGATTATTTTGTTATCAACTATAGTTTTATCGTATCCTTTTGATCTAAGGTTATCAAAGAGCCCACTAAACTCGCCCTTTTTTTGACGAACAACTGGTGATGTAATTTTTACGGATAGTGGTTTAAGTTTATTGTTTTTTGACAATGAAATAAGAAGAGCCATTATTTTATTAGTTATTTCATCAACTGAAAGCTTTGAAATTTCGGTGCCACATTGGTGGCAGTATGGATGACCAACACGGGCAAACAAAAGTCTAAAGTAATCATAGATTTCTGTGATTGTTCCTACTGTTGATCGGCGATTATGACTGACTGATTTTTGATCAATAGATATTGAAGGAGATAAACCGTCGATGTGGTCGACGTCAGGTTTGCCAAGTATTCCCAGAAATTGCCGAGCGTAAGATGAAAGAGATTCTACATATCTTCGCTGTCCTTCTGCGTAGATTGTATCAAAAGCCATTGAAGACTTGCCTGAGCCTGATATTCCAGTAAATACAACAAGTTTATCTTTAGGAATAGAAAGGGAGACATTTTTTAAATTATGTTCTCGAGCACCTTGGATTACTATGTTATTGCTCATGTTTTTATTGTGAATTTAGTTCTCTGACCTTATCTCTAATAAGAATTGCTGATTCGAAATCAAGCTGTTCAGCATATTTTCGCATAGCTAGTTCAAGTTTCCTCACCGTTTTCTTCTTATCAAATGCTGTCATACTCTCGACGCTCAATCGATCAAGCGTAAGCATTACGTTTTTATCTCCCTCCAGTTTATCTCTAAATTCAGATTTGATTATGTCGTCTCGAATTTGCTTCTCTATATTTCTTGGCTTAATATTGTGTTTATTATTATATGCAACTTGATACAATCGTCTTCTTTGAACTTCATCAATAGCTGCTTTCATCGATTTTGTGATATTATCAGCATATATAACGACTTCTCCCTCGACATTACGCGCTGCCCTACCCATGGTTTGAATAAGAGATGTTTTACTTCTTAAAAATCCTTCTTTATCACCATCCAAAATAGCAACGAGTGTAACTTCTGGCAGATCGAGTCCTTCTCTCAGTAAATTTACACCAATGAGTACATCATATTCTTTCCTTCGTAATTTTTGTAAGATGTCGGTTCTTTCCAACGTTTTAATATCAGAGTGAAGGTATACAGAATTGATGTTTTTCTCCTTAAGAAATGTTGAGAGATCTTCGGCTGTTCTTTTTGTTAGTGTCGTAACAAGAACTCGCTGCTTTTTTTTGATTTTCTTGCGTATCTCGATGATAAGATCATCGATATCTCCCTGGGTTGGTTTTATTTTGATCATTGGATCAACAATACCTGTTGGTCTTACAAGTTGTTCAACGATTTTTCCTTGAGACTCATTCTTTTCCCACTCATTTGGTGTTGCTGAAAGATAAACACTATATGGAACCTTATTATAGAATTCATCAAATTTTAAGGGACGATTATCGAGGGCTGCCTTAAGTCTGAACCCATATTCAATAAGTGTATTTTTTCTTGATTGATCTCCATTGAACATCCCACGGATCTGAGGGATAGTCATATGCGATTCGTCGATAAAATTCAACCAATGATTTCCATATTGATTGCTAAAGTAGTCCAGAAGTGTGTATGGTGGATCTCCGCGAGAACGGCCATCAAAATACCTAGAATAATTTTCAATTCCATTAACATATCCCATTTCTTTCATCATCTCAAGATCATAATTTACCTTTTGAATGAGACGTTCTGCTTCAAGATTCTTCCCCCTCTTTTTTAATTCGCTTGATTCGCGTTTTAGATCATCTCTTATCTTCTGTTCCGCCCTTAAAAAAACATCAGATCCTATCATGTAATGCTTAGCTGGATATATAACCACTGCATCATTCTTACTATTGAGAAGCTTTCCAGTTAAAGGATTGCGAGAGGTTATACTTTCAATTCTTTCGTTTTGTAATGTAATTCTATAACTAATATCCTCATATGCAGGATAAATATCGATACTTTGTGAACGAACTCTGAATGTACCTCTTTTAAAATCAAATTGCGAGCGTTCATATTGTAATTCTACTAGACGTTTAAAAATATTTTTTTCGTTAATTTTATCTCCTTTGTTAAGCGATAGAATAAATTTTCCATATTCTACCGGTGAGCCGATATTATAAATACATGAAACTGAGGCTACTACAATGACATCTTTACGCGTCAAAATATTACTTGTCGCAGCAAGCCGAAGTTTGTCGATGAGATCATTAATTTCTGCTTCTTTCTCGATATATGTATCGGTTTGCGGAACATATGCTTCAGGTTGATAATAATCATAGTATGAAACAAAATACGAAACGGCATTCTTAGGAAAAAAATCTCTCATCTCCTGGTATAACTGGCCAGCGAGCGTTTTATTATGAGAAATGATAAGCGCCGGCATTTGAAGTTTTTGAATAATCTGAGCAACCGTAAACGTTTTCCCAGATCCTGTAACTCCAAGCAAAACCTGGTGCTTATCACCATTTTTTATACCTGTAGAAAGCGCATCAGACGCTTTTTCTTGTTCAGATATCGGTTTAAATGTAGATTGAAGTGCAAACATAGACAACCTAATATTGTACTAATTTTTTAGTATAATGTGAAGTCATGGATCTTCAGACCTTATTACCCACGATTGGCTACTTCGGTATATTTGCAATCGTGTTTGCTGAATCGGGATTATTAGTAGGTTTTTTTCTTCCTGGGGATAGCTTGTTATTTACAGCAGGTTTCCTAGCTTCACAAGGCATTTTCAATATTGGTTTGCTTGCATTGGGATGTTTTATTGCTGCAGTGGTTGGTGATAGTGTTGGCTATGCATTTGGTCACAAAGTAGGAAGAAGGCTGTTTAATCGGAAAGAATCAATTCTTTTCCATAAAGATAATCTTATTAAAGCCGAAAATTTTTATGAGAAGCATGGTCGCAAAACGATAATCGTAGCACGTTTTTTGCCTGTAGTACGTACTTTTGCACCAATAGTTGCAGGAATTGGAAAAATGGAATATCGAACATTTATTTCTTTTAATATCATCGGAGGTTTCCTTTGGTCTGTGGGACTTACGATAGCGGGCTATGTATTAGGAAGTGTTGTTCCAAATGTTGATAAATATCTGCTTCCCATTATTATTCTTATTATTATTCTATCTGTTCTTCCTCAAATCATTCATTTACTTAAGGATAAGGATAGCAGAAAACAAATAATTGCATTTATTAAAGCAAGGATTTCTTAATATGCTGCATGTTGTTGGAACTTCTATTGGAAATGTGGAAGATACTTCCTTGCGGGCTGTTAGAACGCTAGCTACTGTTGATATTATCCTTGCTGAGGATACACGATCCTTTCATTATTATTACCAAAGAATTCAGGAACTATTTAATATTTACCCTCAATCTACGCAGGTTATTAAATCATTTCACGATCAAAATGAGTTTAAACAAATTTCTGATGTTTTAGAAAGCCTAGCCCGAGGACATTCTATCGCATTGGTTTCTGAGTCAGGAATGCCTTTAATTTCTGATCCAGGATGGGCTCTTATAAATCATATTATTAAAGCTGGTTATTCGTTTGATATTATCCCTGGTGCAACAGCATTTGTAACCGCAGCTGTCATGTCAGGATTTCCTACTGACAAATTATTGTTTCTGGGCTTTCTTCCAAAGAATGAGAAAGAAATATTGAGACTAATACATCAACTTAAATTGGTTTCAGAGATATTCGAGGGTTTGACAGTTGTGTTTTATGAATCGCCTAATCGAGTAAAAAAGACCCTTGAAATTTTTGATAAAGCATTACCAAATGTTGAATTATGTATCTCTAGAGAATTGACTAAAAAATTCGAGGAAGTACTAAGGGGAAAACCTTCTGAGCTTAAAACAAAATCATATAAGGGTGAACTAGCAATCGCAGTATCATTCTAAAACTCTTCAAGAGTAGATGTGTCGCCTACTGGAAGTCCTAGCTCCTTAGCTTTAAGGATTCTGCGCATTATCTTACCACTTCTTGTCTTCGGTAATTTATCAATAAATTCAATCTCTCTTGGGTAAGCATGTCCAGCGAGATTTCTTTTCACAAATTGAGACAAATCATCCTTGAGTTTGTTTGTTGGCTTTTCACCCTTCTTTAGTACAACAAAGGCTTTAATAATTTGACCTCTCACCTTATCAGGTTTCCCAATGACCCCAGCTTCTATGACGGATGGATGTTCTACAAGGGCTGATTCAACTTCAAATGGACCTACTCTTTCTCCTGATGTTTTAATAATATCATCAGCTCGTCCTACAAACCAAAAAT
>MFZX01000017.1 GCA_001788095.1 Candidatus Roizmanbacteria bacterium RIFCSPHIGHO2_12_FULL_37_23 | reverse complement strand
TTGATTCATCATCTGGTAATTACTTTTAATCTTCCACTCAAATCGGTATCAGAGTTTCTAGCTCAACAAACCACGTATCTTATTATTGAATTTGTTCCTAAGGAAGATTCGCAGGTTCAGAAACTTCTTCAAAACCGAGAAGACATTTTTCCAGATTATCACACCGAGGGATTTGAAAAAGCCTTCATGAAAAACTTTAAAATCATTAAGAAAGAACCTGTTTTACAATCAAAACGGACATTGTACTTGTTTAAAAGCCTATGAGAAAATTGTGGCAAAAGTGGTCTCTGTTTCATCCTATCTTTTTTTCCTTATTTCCTGTTTTTCAATATTATGCATCAAATTCAAGTGAAGCACTGCTAAAGAACATAATTTCTCCACTCATATACTCTCTGGGGCTGATGATTATTGTATGGACGATTCTGAGGTTTCTGTTTAGAGACTCCTATAGAAGTGCTTTTATTACCTCCATCCTACTTCTATGGTTTTTTTCTTATCAACATCTAACGGGACAAGTCGAGTCCTACACATTGCTTAAATACGGTTTTATATTGATTGTTGTATTGTTTGTCGCATTTAAAGTAAGAAATTATCAAAAAACTGCCGGTTTCCTTACAATTTTAGGTGGTTATATTTTTATATCTTCATTGCTTCGTATTATCCCGATTGAACTGCAGAGGGCAAGAAACACCATTAATCTTGAATCTCTGCGATCAGACGAAGTTGAGAAAGAACTTCAAAATGCTTCCATTGCGGGAACAAAACCTGACATTTATTATATTGTTCCAGATAGATATGCGAACAATACCACCCTAAAGGAATTTTATAATTTTGACAACAGCGATTTTACCGATTTTCTCCAAAGCAAGGGTTTCTATATTGCAGAACATTCAACAACCAACTACCCAAAAACATTTTTATCACTAGCATCTTCATTGAATCTTCAGCATATTACCGAACTTTCAAGCCTCATAGGTCGTGATGTTTCCGACAACACTCCTGTTTTCACTATGGTTCAGAACAATATGCTCTCAGAATTTCTACAAAAACAAGGTTATGCATTTGTATATATTGGCAGCTGGTGGGAGCCTACACGGATTAATCGGCACGCTGACGTGAACATAAATTTATATGCTAATTCGGATGAATTTTTGAGGAAGTTTGGTCAGACAACAGCGTTAAATCCGATTCTCAATGAAATTTTTCACAAAGGAGACATCCTAGGATTCTCTGACAATAGAGTGAGGGAAAATCACCAATATCAGTTTGAGAAACTTAAGAAGATTGCTCAGTATAAGAGTCCGAAGTTTGTTTTCGTTCATATGCTTATTCCTCATAGTCCATATGTCCTGGACCGGAGTTGTAATCCAGTTGATGATAAAGAAGATGGTAAGGATATTACCACCTATCGAGAACAGTTAATATGTGTCAATAACCAGTTCAAAGAAGTGATTGCGTCGATTTTAAAAAATTCACAAAATCCTCCGATCATTGTCTTTCAGGCAGATGAGGGTCCGTTTAAAGTTGACGAAATGAACCGTCATGGTGAGGGAATCAATTGGCAAAAGACGTCTGACGAAGCAGCGCGAGTTCATATGAGAATTTTTAACGCATATCATCTTCCCGGTTTTGATAAAAGTCAGCTTTATTCATCAATAACACCTGTAAATTCCTTCCGACTTATTTTAAATCACTATTTTAAAACACGATTCGAAACCCTCCCTGATAAAAATTACTATATCCCCCACCTTAATAATCCCTATGATTTCTACGAAGTTACTGATATTGTCGATTTTAAATGATATACTCTTGTCTATGAAGTATTTTCTGCTGGTACTTGCAATAATATTACTCTCTGCTGGCCAATTACTTTTAAAAAAAGGTGTTATAGATGCCCCGCCTCAAGGTACGCTACAGTCTGTAGTGACAACGCTCCTAAATCCTTATGTGATTGCTGGATATTTTTTTTATGGAGTTTCTTCAATCGTCGGATTGTATGTACTTAAACAATTGCCTATTTCGGTCGCGTTTCCGGCAATGAGCACAACATATATTATTATTGTATTTACTTCAGCTCTCTGGTTTAAAGAACCGTTAACGAGTTATAAACTCATTGGTGTGGCTTTGATATTGTTTGGTGTTTCTTTTTTATTTAGAGATGGTTCCTAATGTGACTCTTTGATTATAAGTTAAGACAAAAATATATGGATAAGACAGTATATATATGCACTGGATCATGTTCTGCTGAAGTTTCGCAGGAAGAATTTGAAGGCGGTTTGACT
Source organism: Candidatus Roizmanbacteria bacterium RIFCSPHIGHO2_12_FULL_37_23 (assembly GCA_001788095.1). Taxonomy (GTDB): domain Bacteria; phylum Patescibacteriota; class Microgenomatia; order UBA1406; family HO2-37-13b; genus 2-12-FULL-37-7b. Next base: position 5,418 of record MFZX01000017.1, on the reverse strand, counting down.
GTTTGTGGAACGGATGGGTGTACCTTGAAGGGTCAACCCTTTGAGATGCGATTGAAGTGCGAGCATTGTGGAGCACTTCATACCGAGACCCCAGAAACTGGTCACAGCCACGATCATAATCATTAACTTTGTCTCAGTCGGAGTAAAATTTTACTAACCCTCGGTGTTAGAAACTCGACTGGCCTTGTTTTTTTCAAGAAAAGTAACAAAGTGCATGAGTTCGATGATAAATCCGAGTCGTTGCGCTTTTCTTTTCTCAATAAAGTGTTCCCGCGCTCCTTTTTCTTCATTTTCTTTTTGGGATGGTGGATATATAAACGAAACTTCCACGCTTTCCACCCGGTAACCTTGTTTGAGAGCTAAAACAATAGAATGAAAATTTGTATTGGAAAGTTCCTCTGCATCAACATAAAGTTCGGGGAAAGAAATATTTTCAATGCGGAATCGGTAAGAAGCGACAAATAAAGCTACAATTTCTGGCTTATTGGCAAAAACCCGCGGGCCAAAAAAAGTATCGAAGCCCTCATGGGTTGATGGAATAATACCATGAGCCTTAAGTTCTTCATTATAAAGCTTGATACTTTCTGTTTCGGATTCATACATGTAATCAGGATACGTTCTTTTGAAGAGATCTTCATTTCGCTTGGGGACAACTATATCAGTTTTATTTTCAAGAATTGGGGCAATGCATAATTTCAGACAATCTTTAATAAACGAAGCTTTTTCGGGTTCTATGACGGCAATTACTTTGATTTGCGGATCCTTTGCAGCAGATTCGATGAGATGTCTTTTAGAGGGAGTGCTGTTTTTTGTCGTTCGTTTATACAGAAGAATTCCTTCAATTTTCTTAAGTTCTTTATTAAGCTCCGGAGAATTCTCATGGAATGCAACAAATGTGGAATAGCCTTTTTTCAGGGAGGCTCGAATGCTCTTTAGTGCAAGATCGCCGCGGATTTTATCGATATTCTTTATCCCTCTCGCCTCCCCCGGATACCAATCGGGATACATGGTAATCATGCAGACAGCAATAGAAGAATTCTCAACAATTGACATGTTTATGATTCTAACATATCGAGGTTTTTTACGTATGAAAGAAGTTGTATTTTGTGATTTGTGTGCTAAACTATATGCACTATGACAGTTCCTCCAGGAAGAGATGAACGAAGTGCTCGCGATAGATTACTAGCCGATGTTCTCATCGAGGCTTATATACAAAAATATGGTGTAGAACACCCAGTTGTGATTGACTCATTAAGAAAATATCCTACCCTCGTTTATCTGTTAGGAAGAGTAACACCCGAACCAGTAGGTAGAGGTGCTGTGGATTTTGATCGTATTGAGCGTGATGTCCGATATGTGCAAGAAGGATCTGCTATGTTTGGATTAGAGCATCGTGATGATGCTATGCGCTGGAAAGGGATATTAAATCATGAAGTGGGAACTGCTCGACGCGTGTATTATGTCGCAAGAAGAATGCAAAAACTAACTACAGATGAACGGTCTCGCTTTGAAGAAGCTGGATTTGATTTTGCAGAATTTGATACGCTGGATCCTGCGTTTCTTAGAGACTTCATGCTTGTATCTCATCCTACACGTCGAGGTTGGGACGAACGACGTCTGTATGAGCTCGATGATCAAGCTCATCTCCCTGGGACACCTGGCGAATCGGCTTTACAATTTTTTATTAGAGAAAGCGCACCTGAAATATTTCAACGCTTAATCCGTGTTGAAGATCACGCGGGCCATCTCGCAGTTGAAGGGCCACGCGGACATCATTTTCCAAATGCTATTGATGGGATTTTGACCTGGTGCGATTGGACTTATGGTCAAAGGCCTGTAGAATTAGGTCCTCGATTTGTAGCACTTAGAGAGGCAAGAAAGGATATCCCTGGAGAGTTATTGGATATTCTTGAAGCAAGTGGAAGAAATTTTGAAGCGACAGTAAACGAAGTGCTCCAAACTAATCTATATCAGGAAATGCAAGAAGCACCTCCTGAACCATGGGAATTGGAAGTACGCAGAGCTTATGTTGCACCCTCCGGAATAACTATTGCTGAAGCCTTTCCGTTTTATGTCGGTGATGAATACCCTGGGATTGAAGCTTCCTGATCTACTAAGAAGTTGTTCGTATTCAATTGTTCTTCATTTATCCAGTTGAATTTTTCTGCCTGTGGTCTACAATTAAAGCGTCACAACATGAAAACAATTATCCTGTGTGGTGGAACAGGGACACGTCTTAAAGAGGAAACAGAATTCAAACCCAAACCTATGGTATATGTAGGAAATCAACCGATACTATGGCATATCATGAAAATTTATTTCCACTCCGGATTCAATGATTTTATTCTAGCGCTTGGATATAAAGCCGAGTACATTAAAGACTATTTTCTTAATCAAAAAGCTTTTACTGCTGACTTTACACTCAATACCCGATCACATAAGACGAAGTTTTATTTGGAAGATAGAAAATCTATTGATGATTTCCATATTACATTTATTGATACTGGTTTAGAAACACAACCAGGAGAGCGTATTCTTAGATGTAAAGACTATATTCCTAAGAGAGATTCCTATTTCATGATTACTTACGGTGACGGAGTTACCGATCTTAATATTCATGAAGTTGTGAGATTCCATAAAAAGCGAAAAACAATTGGAACTATTACTGGGGTTCATCCACGAACAAAATATGGCATCGCCCACGTAAAGAAAAATAGCAAAGTATCTGGCTTTCAGGAAAAACCCGTACTAAAAGATTGGGTTAACGGAGGTTTTATGGTATTTGATAAACGAGTTTTCGATTATATACGACCAGGAGAAACCGAGCATCCTGCTCTCAAACGTCTCGCACGCGAAGGTCAGCTTTCATTATATCGACATGAGGGATTCTGGCAAGCTATGGATACGTATAAAGAAGTTGAATCGTTGAATGAATTATGGAATTCAGAACATCCACCATGGAAGTCGTGGAAATAGAATATTAAATCACATGGGTCTTAGAGGATACAACATTTTGGTTACAGGAGGAACAGGTTTTGCAGGTTCCCATCTCGTTGATGAGCTAGTGAGTAGCGGTAATTCAGTATATACAACTGCACAGCGTCATAATCCTTTCTCTTATTTTATAACGCAAAAACTTCAGACAAAAGTAACAATGGCAGATATTGATATTGGAGATTTTAACGCAGTCCACGACATCATCTCAAGATCACATATAGATTACATTTTCCACTTAGCTGCCCAACCGCTAGTTGATGTTGCGTATCTTAATCCAATGCGTACACTGTATACAAATATTTTGGGAACTATAAATGTATTAGAAAGCGCACGACAACTAGGTACTGTAAAAGGAATTATTGTGGCATCTTCTGACAAAGCGTACGGGAAAAAAATAAAAAAGTTCAGCGCATACGATGAAGATGACCCTCTCAAAGGAGACCATCCGTACGAGGTTTCCAAATCTTCTACAGATCTTATATGTTTTTCTTATTTCAAGACATATGGCCTACCTGTTATCATAACCCGATTCGGTAATATTTACGGTGAAGGAGATCTTAATTTCTCACGGATCATCCCTGGAGCAATGAAAGCTATTTTAAAAAATGAAATTCTAGAAATACGAAGTGATGGATCATATTATAGGGACTATTTGTATGTAAAAGATGTTGTGAGAGGATACATAATGCTTGCTGAAACGATAGATAGGTATGCAGGTGAAGTATTTAACTTTGGATCTGAAGAAAATATATCAGTTTTGGATCTTATTGAAGTAATTCAAAAAATACTGCGAAAAGAATTAAATTACAAAATTCTAAATACTGCTAAAAACGAAATTCCATATCAGTCGCTTAATTATAAAAAGGTGTTAAAATCAGTCGGATGGAGTCCAGAATATAGCCTCAAATCGACCCTTCCTTCCATCCTTAGCTGGTATGAAAAATATTTTAGAAGAACGGGATAATTCGTTGCGCTCAACATGAGCGGTTCCAGTTCGGGATAATAAGAATTCGAGTTTCCAACCCTCGGTGTTATAACCCTCGGGGTTAGAACCTTCGGCGTGTGATAAAATCCTCGAATGGTATAATACCAATAAGAAATTAATAGACAAAAGCCTACTAGCGCTAAATAAGTAGTAAAATTATTCATTCTCAACTGTCAAATCTCAAATCATACTATGATCATCATGAAATTCGGCGGAGCTGCCTTTGCCAATGGAAACAACATTCTCAATATTGCTAAAATTGTGAAAGATTATAAAAAAAGAAATAGAGATATTGTTATTGTAGCTTCGGCAATGGAAGGAGTTACAGATAAACTTTTCCTGATTGGCGAACTTCTCAAGAAAAAACAACTCAAAAAGGCGCTCAACATTCTTCATATTATTAAAAAACAGCATATTTCTGCTTTAAAAATAGTGAGTAGAAAAGAAGAAGGGATTAGAATTGAAATTGAGATGATCAAGCTCTTTTCCCAATTGGAAAATTACGTAAAAAACATTTCTATGAAAGATATTACGCCCGCGAGAATAGACTTCCTTGTTTCGTTTGGTGAGCGATTTGTTATCCGTCTTGTTACAGAAGCGCTTGAGCGTTCTGGTGTTCCGGCTTATCCTATTGATGCTTCAAATATTTTAGCAACCACACACAATTTTGGTAATGCCATACCTTTACCCCGTATTAAGCAGAATTATTTAGATCAAATTCTTACCCCTCTTGTTAAAAGAAATATCGTTCCTGTTGTTACCGGATATATTGGATATTCCGGCGATGGGTGTACAACGACACTGGGTCGAGGAGGATCGGACTTAACGGCAACGTTTCTTGCAAATTTTCTTGATGCACAAGCAATTTACTTATGGAAAGATGTTTTAGGTTTTTATAATGATGATCCACATAAAAATAAAAAAGCAACGCTTTTTGAAAAACTTTCATATGATAAAGCTGAAAAATTGGCAAAAAATGGCGCGAAAGTCGTATATTATAAAGCAATACTTCCTGTTAGGAAGAAACGTATTCCAATATACGTTCGAAGTTACCTCAAACCGCAAGAACGTGGAACGACTATTTCATAATATTTTATGAAACTTCATCTTATTCATTTTGGACCAGGAAACGTTGGGAGGGAATTTCAACGCCAGTTACAACAAGTACGTAGTTCTATAAGAAAAGAATATGGCATTGATGTGACTTTGCAACGAATTTTTGACAAAGGTGATAAACCCTCTGAAATTCTCAAGGTACTACAAAACCTATCTGGTAGAAATGTGTTAATTGATACTACAGCAGCTGAGGAAATCTATGCATATATTTATATGGTGCTTAAACAAGGACACTTCGCTGTATTATCAAATAAAAAACCCATTTCATTATCGCAGGGTAAGTTTGACAAACTATATTCATTCCATCATAGGAGTCAGAG
>MFZX01000016.1:7774-9467 GCA_001788095.1 Candidatus Roizmanbacteria bacterium RIFCSPHIGHO2_12_FULL_37_23 | reverse complement strand
ATTTATAGTTTTTGGATTTAAAATAGATAAGTAAAAACCATAGTGATACAAGCTCAAGGAAAAGCAAAAATGTTACTTCAAAAGAAAACCGAGCGAAATTGAAGTACCAGCGTTGGGTGACCAATAAGAAAACGAGAAGAAGAGCTAGGGGAATTGAAATGTGAGTCCGCCAGTTGGCGGAGAGAATTGAAAATTTCTTAGGAAATATCTGTTTAATTATGGCGTAAAACACAACAGGACTGAGTATGCCAAACAGCGCAGAAGGTAATCTAAGAGCAAAAGAGGTAACACCAAACAGCTTAAATGAGGCTAAAATAAGGTAAAAATAGAGGGTAGAATGGCCTGTTGCAAGTGGACTATATGGGGCGTAGGGTTCTCCAGATAAAGATAATGCTAAACGAGTAAATTCGACTTCATCTCGAGTCAAATCAGCAGGAATTTGATTAAATTTGTAAAAGATGATAACGACAGAAATAATAAGAACTACAATAGCCCATAGTATTGACTTTTTATCCATTCTTAGGTATAATTATAGCATTAGTTTTTGGTTGGCTAAATGGCATTTGCGTGCCTTTTTTTAGCCGCACTTTAACAACAAGGTTCAGGACGCTGACAGACACAGACGAGAGTTTAAATAGGTTTTACCAACTCTCGTCCGTGTCTGTCAGTACTTAAGACACTAGAAAACCTGCCCAAATCTAGGGCAAACAGGCCGGAAACGGCCAGAAAGGACCTACCCCATGTCCCGCCGCACCGCGCAGTTCGTTCTGGCCGCCCTGGCAGCCCTGCTCGTCGTCGTCGGACTCGTGATCACCAACCCCATCACATCGCAGACGGCCTCTGCCGACGGACCCTGCAAGTACACCCGCGAGGGTGCCTTTGACTTCGGTCAGAGCGGCTACCCGGGGCCAGCCCCGGAAGTGGAGTTCGAAGTCGTGGATGGTGACATCGCCGTCGTGGAGTTCTACTACGCGCCCCTTCAGTATGGGACGCGCGAGTACTTCTTCGTGCCGGTGAAGTCGTCTGAGTCTGGCAACGGCAAGTTCACCATGTTGAACGCGTGGCATGACTATGGCCACTACTACATGACGACGTTCAGGGGATGCTCCTACAAGGACGTCATGTGGCGTATGGCCTACATTGCCGCCATGCGGCTAGACAGCATCCCGACGAAGTGGGCACTGAACTACGACAGAATCGGGTTGATCGAGCCCGAGGTGCCGGGTGACCCGCTCCCGCAACCGCCGTCGGATCCCCTAGTGGCGTGCTCACCACGCGAGTGGAATAGAGTACCGCTCGGTTCCTGGATCTCCGGCGACGCCGACCACCCGTGGGAAGTCGAATTCCGAGGCGACTCGGCGTTCGGTACGTACCCGGGAACCACTCTCGTTGGCCCTGCCAACCTGCGATACTTCTGGGGCGACTGTGACCCCGGTCGTTGGTGGGAGCCTTTTGCGTTCGAGCGGCTCTTGGCCCAGGAGAAGGACCCGTTCGGCCCCACCATCGGCGTAGAGTGGGACCCGTTCCGCTTCGTCCGCGACGGCCGGCTCTTCCTGCCCTACGTCTGGGGCAACGCCGAGCCCATCGAAGGTTACCCGTAGCATGAACATACTGCGCCTTCTCATCTACCTCTGGGCACTGCTGAATAAGCGGTAGCCCACCCACACCTCGCAAGGAGTAAGCAGATGCACCA
>MFZX01000016.1:0-7757 GCA_001788095.1 Candidatus Roizmanbacteria bacterium RIFCSPHIGHO2_12_FULL_37_23 | reverse complement strand
CTGCACAGCCGGGTCCGCCCGAGGGACCCGACCTGAGTCAGTACGAGCCCATGCCACTCCCGCAGATCGGCAACCAGGATCCGCCCCCGCACGTGGAGTACCCGTTCTCGGCCGTCGGCCTACTTAGCGTGGAGAACGACGAATGGGTACTCAGCACGATGCTCGATGGTTCCGAGGACACCTCTCGATACCGACTCCGTTCCAACGGGCTGCTGGTTTCCGAGGACCGAAGCAACGATCCCGACGATCTTATGCAGATTCACGGTGTCTGGTACGGAGAGCAGGTTCTCGTCTGTAGCGTAGGTCCGTACGGAAGTCCGGAGAAGCCGAGGATTTCGCTCGAAGGCCCCTGCGCGATTCGCGAGTAGAGCAGTCCTGAACCTTCACTGTAGACAGCGCCCCGCCCGCATAGCGGAGTCTACAGCGAACGTGTCCCGCTTGCGGGATGGCAGATTTGATGCGAAGTGAACGTTGCGCCCAAGGCGCTCCACCTTGCCAGAAGCTTGGCTTGGACGGAGCTCCTCACGCTCGACAATCACTTTAATCTGCCGCACACTTTTGGATGTAAGCAATATTTACGTCCAGAAGCGTGAAGTGAAATTATATATACTATCACTATGATCGACCTAAGCATTATTATCGTCTCTTATAACACTAAAAATATTACACGCCAATGTCTTACAGCGCTTCAAAAATCACTCAAAAAATCCCCAAAAATCAAGACTGAAATCATTATTGTTGATAACGCATCCACTGACGGTTCAGTTACTTTTCTAAAAAAATTTCAAGAAACAAGTTCCAAATCACAAACAAAGACCAATATTCAAGTAATAAACAATAGGGTAAATGTCGGTTTTGGCAAAGCAAATAACCAAGGAGTTAAAAAAGCCCAAGGCACATACATCCTCTTTCTCAATTCAGACGTCATTGCAGATAGCGTCAATTTTAGTCAATTACTAGACTACATGCAGAAAGACACAGACATTGGCGTACTGACAGTTAAAGTCAAATTACCTCATGGTTCCATTGATCCAGCTTCACATCGCGGCTTCCCAACAATCTGGCGATCATTTTGCTATTACGCAGGACTCAAATCGCTTTTCAAAAAGATTCCCATTTTATCGCGCGTTTTTGGTGGGTATCATCTCACCCATCTTGACCTCAAGAAAATTCATGAAATTGACTCACCTACCGCAGCTTTTTATCTTACAAAAAAGGATATTTTTGACGACGTCGGTGGTTTCGATGAATCTTTTTTTATGTATGGAGAAGATCTCGATTTATCTTATAGGATCAAAAAAGAAGGATACAAAATCATCTATTATCCTCTATATAGCGTGCTCCATCTTAAATACCAAAGTGGGCTTCAACATGAAGAAGATGGAATAAAAAAACTCACAAAAAAGTATTTTTATGATGCTATGAAAATATTTTACGATAAACATTATGGCCCTAAAAATAATTTTCTCGTTAACAAATTCATCCATCTCGCAATTGAATGTAAAAAAAGGATGTTTTAATTTTATATCTCAAATTTCAAATATCAAATGTCAAATACAAAAATTGGAATAGACGCACGACTCATTAATGAAACTGGCGTAGGAGTTTATATACGCAATCTCCTTAATAATCTGGGGCGTCTCCCAACATCTGATATCGAATTCTACGTATATGTGAAATCTCATAATGACTTCAACTCTCAAATCTCAAATTTCAAATCTCATATTGCCAATTTTCAATGGCATTCATTTTCCGAACAAATCGGATTTCTACATCAGCTTTATCGTGATGATCTCGACCTCATGCATTTCACATATTTTAGTTATCCTCTTTTGTATCGTCGCCCGTTTATCATAACAATCCACGACCTCACTCCTTTGCTTTTTGCTACAGGTAAAGCATCGACACATAACAAAATAATATACTCAATAAAGCGTTTAGCAGCCCAAGCCCTTATTAAAAACGCTTTTCATGCATCAGAAATAATTATCACACCAACTACGAGTGTCAAAAATCTTATCACGGAAAGTTACGGAAAAGACGGCGCACATAAAATAAGCGTAACCCACGAAGGACTCAATGAAGAACTATTAAGCATAAAAGAAAACCGGAAACTTTCGAAACGTTTTGACAAACCTTTTTTTATGTATGTTGGTAACTTTTATCCACATAAAAATGTCGAAAATCTCATAAGAGCATTTGCAAAAACTAAGATAAAGGCTCAACTTATTCTTATTGGCCCAAACGACTATTTTGCCGCACGTTCACTTCAGTTAATTAATCAACTAAAGCAGACACGTAGAATAGTTTTATACAGCAATCCAAAACTTGAAGACCTTGTCTTCTTTTATAAACATGCCCAAGCTCTTCTTCATCCATCTCTTGCTGAGGGGTTCGGACTACCTTTGTTAGAAGCGTCTTATTTTAAGTGCCCAATTATAGCCTCAGATATAGCTATCTTTCATGAAGTCCTTGAAAATAATTACCTTGCATTTAATCCACATAGCATTGAAGATATCGCACATAAAATTGAATATTTTTTTACTCATAAAAACAATAGTACAAGCTTGTATTTACCACAAAAAACAATTGAAAATAAATTTTCGTTTCAAAAAATGGCTCAGGAAACATTGAAAATTTACAGGGAGGAAGCACATCACACACGCGGTGTGTGAAGTACGAAAATTATGAAAATTGCATTAATTTATGATTGGATTGCGACCTGGGGAGGAGCCGAGAGAGTCTTGCTCTCCTTGCATGAAATGTTTCCAAAAGCAGATTGGTATACAGCTTACTATGATAAAAAAAACGCTCCTTGGGCAGAGGACTTTACTATTCATACCTCTTTTATTCAAAAAATCCCAATCAATCCCTATCGTATACGCTGGTTAACAGCCCCATTATTTCCGTTTGCGTTTGAGAGTTTTAACTTCACAAACTATGATCTCGTTATTTCTTGCACATCCTATTTTGCAAAATCTGTAATTACCAGACCTGAAACAAAACATATATGCTATCTTCTCACACCCACGCGATACCTATGGAAAGATCCTTACATACATAACAATTTTTTAATGAAATCGTTATTAAATCCGTATATAAAATATCTCAAAAAATGGGACTATGCAGCGTCACAAAGACCAGATCAGTACATAGCGATTTCCGAAACCGTAAAAAAACGCATTAAAAAGTATTATCATCGTGACTCAGAAGTAATATACCCGCCGTTTGATATTACATATTGGGAGAAGGTCAAATCTGAAATACAAAATGCGAATTTCCAAACAAATTCCAAATTTGAAATAGAGAGTTCGAAATATTATCTTATGGTATCTCGGCTCGAATCTTATAAAAATGTCGATCTTGTTGTGAGTCTTTTCAAACAATTAAACAAAAAGCTTATTATTATTGGGACAGGGAGTCAAGAGAACAGACTCAAATCTATTGCATCAGCAAATATTACCTTTTTTAATCGCCTGTCAGACCAGCAGCTTGGACAACTTTATACTCATGCTCAGGCTCTTATCATGCCGCAGGAAGAAGATTTCGGTTATACCGCCCTTGAAGCACAATTTTTTGGATGTCCAGTGATTTCATATAGAAAAAGCGGGGCTTCTGAAAGCATCATTGAAGATAGAACAGGAATTTTTTTTGATCAACAAAAAAGTGATTCACTTCAAAAAGCTCTTGCAAAATATGAAGATTTGGCCTACACTTTACATCGTTCTACACTTAAGGACGGGCTGAAAAATATTGAACGCTTTAGTAAGGAGCGATTTAAGACAGAATTTATGCACTCTATTGCAAGTTCAACAAAATTGTGAGCCTATGAAAGCAATAATCTTTGCTGGCGGCGTAGGTTCACGTCTTTGGCCTCTCTCACGTAAAAAAACTCCAAAGCAATTCATGGACATTGTGGACAGCAAAACAATGCTCCAACTATGTATTGATCGACTTACTCCCGGTTTTGATTTGGAAGATATTTACATTGTAACTGGAAAAGATTATGTCGGATCTGTTAGGAAACAATTACCCGCTCTTGATAAGCGCAATATTATTGCTGAACCAACGATGAGGGACGTTGGTCCTGCTGTGGGTTTGATATCTGCAATCTTTGCTAAAAAATTTCCAAATTATCCCATTGCATTACTGTGGGGAAGTGATCATCTCGTAAAGAAAGAAGGATTTTTTAGGAGAATTCTAAGAGCCTGTGGTGATGTCATAGAAAAAAATCCCAACAAGATCATTTTGATAGGACAAAAGCCTCGTTTTGCAAGTCAAAATCTTGGGTGGATCGCATATGACGAGAAAGTCTTTGAGAAAAATAAAATCAATTTTTACCAACTCGAAGGGTTTCAATACAGACCAGATAAAAAAACAGCAGAAAAGTACTTCATGGATAAAAAACACGTATGGAATCTCGGTTACTGGGTTACAACACCATCATATTTATGGTCACTCTTTGAAAAGTTTTCACCACAACTATTTCGAGAGTTAAAAAAAATCCAGGATGCTTATGAAACCCCACGCTACGAAAAAGTCTTAAACGAAGTATATCCACATCTTGAAAAGATCTCCTTTGATAACGCAATTGTGGAAAAAATGGATTTTAAAAATGGTTTAGTAGTTTCTGCAGATCTTGGATGGAGTGATGTAGGTGCATGGGAAGGGCTCAAAGAAGCGCTTCAGACATCAAAAGAGGCAAATGTGACACAAGGTAGAGTGCTCCTTGAAGACTCTTTAGATAATCTTGTATATAATTTCGATAATGACAAGGTGGTTGTTGGTATTGATTTAAATGATTTTCTTATTGTGAACACTGATGATGTTCTACTTGTTACAAAGAAAGCTTCAGTTCCAAAGATCAAAAAACTCGTAAAATCACTTAAAGGAACAAAATACGAAAAACTTACGTAATACGGATTTTTTGACCTATTAACTCTTCTACAAAAGAAATTGCATCAAATGATTTGTCGCTTTTAATTTTTTCGTCAATAAAACCCGATTTCTCCAGTAAACTCATCACAAATTTCTCAACGTCTTTCATAGTTGTTTCTCTATTATTCAACTCTTTTAAAATTTTATGTGTCATGGTATAGATCTCATATTCTTCCTGATCTTCAGGTAGTATTTTATTCAAGATGAAAATAATGAGATATAACGCATCGAGCTTCTCTGGAGATTCTTTGATTTTAGAATAACCATATATAAGCTCTGTCTCTCGCAAAGATGAGTAACCCTCTTTTGTATAATATGAAAACCGTATAAAATTTCCTGTTTCCAGATGTGAAAGTCTTCGACTCGTAATCTTCTTTATTCCATACGCTGCCAAACTCAATTTACCACGTGATTTCGTAAAGAGTGTAATACGAAGGCTGTTGTTAAGGAGAGATTGTTTTTTTAGTATGATGCCCTCATCGCTTGCATGCCTGCTCATAAGGCAAATTTTTTATCAGTCGTGAGTGGGAGTTCACCTGCCTTTTTACCGTTAATAATAACCGTATAATTATGACCAGCAGTTCCGGGTTGTTTTTGAATAAAGAGCTTGTAATCTTTTTCATCTTCTACTTTAAAGGGAAGTCTATAAGTAACGGTAACTGTGGATTTCCCCTTTGGAGCAACTCCAAAAAATCCTTCAAATACCGTTTTTCCTAATTCATCATATGTTTGTACTTTTTTTTCAGACCCCTTAAATTCAATGAGTTCGCTACCTTCGGGAACATACATCCTAAACCAATTACGCAAAGTGGCGTTAATACAAAGACCTCCTCTTCCCAAACCTCCACCATCTTCTAAATTACAATTCGAGTGAGGATAAGGGTTTTTATACTCAATAACTATTGTACGTTCTACTGTTCCGTCATTTTTGATATCTGTAGTACTTGTAATGCCATGATTTACAAAAAGATTTGATTTAGCTCCTGCAAAATTCACATCATTTATATGCAGATAATCACCTTCATAATCCTTGATTCTTCCAGCAAAATTCATAGCTTCGAGAGACTTTTGTATGTCCTTATCCTTCATATAAATAAGGACGTGTTTCTCCTGCATATCTTTTATCAACTGCTGGGAAAGCTTCCCCCAATACTTTGAAGGTGAAAAACCCAAAGCTTTTTGCATGAGTGCAAATAAAAGATCTCCAAGGATTCCTTTACGATCTTCTTTTAGATAAGCAACAGGACGATCTATTTCATCGAGTAGCTTATAAATCGCTCCAGGGCAATCACATCGTTCATCTATTTGTGCTGAGAAGTTGATTCCTCGTACTTCGGTGTCGCCCAATACTTTAAGAGCATTAACAAGTACATAAGTATCAACAGCGATGATACCGTCATATTCAACTTTCTGGTTGCTTTTTGCATAAAGTTCCTCAAAAAGTTTAACTGACTCAACATAATCGGGTGACAGATTACTATCTCGAATATAGAACTTGTTCACATTTTTATGATACTGTGAAATCTCTCTTGGCGCTTTTGGATGAGATGAAATCGAATTATCAAGCGTATAAATATCATCTGATTTTTGCACATCAAACTTTCCTTTTTTTACATCAAATACTGCATATGCCGTGATAAATCCTCCAGACGCTCTCAACTCTTTATCATTCATAAATAAAATGAGGTATGTCTTATCATCTCGAGCTCCAAGAATATCAGGGAGAGATTTTATAAAAGGTTTAGCATCTACAAAAAGAGAGGCGATACCTTCAAATTGATCTTTACCTGTTTGTAATGTGCTTCGAATCTCTCTGTTACCTATTTTCTTGGGATATCTATTTGGATTTATCTTGCTTATATTTTCACGAGCTTTATCAACATCTTCAGCGATAGAATCTACATCTTCAACAATCTTGTCGAGTGTTAAAACTGCTGTTTGAAGACGAAGTTCAGCAGGTTTTTCAATAAATGAAGCGTCATCACCTTTCTTAAATCCGATAAGATCCGCGTGTGGTTCTATTGCTATAATAGCTCTTTGAGCGGCATCGATAAGATACTCTCCTGCCTCAACTCCATTTTTGAAATCAGATACATATGCCCCTCCAAGCGGAATATATCTCATCCAATAAACTTGTTGCCCCTCCTTTTTAAAGTCGTTAAATTTCACTTTAACGTTATCGAGTTCTTTTTTAACTTGCACAATATCATTACTCGCGAAGGCAACTTTTGCTTGTTTGCCTGCAGCTACAACTTCCTGTGCTTTAGATTTAATTTTGGTATAGGGTCTGTAGATAAAAAAATAACCAAAAATAATACCTAGTACGCATACTAATAAAAATACTCTCCAAAATTTTCCTTTCCCCCCAAGTTTCAAACCAAATCGAAATCGTCTTCTGCGAAGTTGTCTTTTTTGTAATAGTCCTAACATAGCGTTTGATTACACAGCCCCCTTACCACTAATCATAGCCCAGGGAGTTTTTAAAATTATTATAATATCGCTCCACAAAGACATATTATCCACATATTCTGCGTCAATTGCAACTCGTTTGTCAAAATTTACATCAGATCTCCCAGAGACTTGCCACAGACCTGTGATTCCAGGTTTGAGTGAAAGTACTTTTTTAACAAGCGCACGTGTATGTGGGTATTTTTTTTGCTGTTCTTCGAGCTCGTCAGGATAATAGGCTCGAGGACCTACGAGACTCATCTCACCGCGTAAAACATTTAATAACTGTGGAATTTCATCTATCGAATGCTTACGAATAAATTTCCCAACTCTTGTAATTCTTGGATCTTTCTTCAACTTATAGCTACTCT
>MFZX01000015.1 GCA_001788095.1 Candidatus Roizmanbacteria bacterium RIFCSPHIGHO2_12_FULL_37_23 | reverse complement strand
TTCAAATGGACCTACTCTTTCTCCTGATGTTTTAATAATATCATCAGCTCGTCCTACAAACCAAAAATAACCATCCCTATCCTTATAAGCAAGATCCCCAGTAACGTACAATCGTTTACCTGATGCGCTTCTCATAAAATATGATTCGTATTTTTGTGGTCGTTTCCAAACCTTTTTCATAAGAGATGGCCATTTCGGCTCAAAAGTAAGATTCCCTATTTTATGCTCTTCAACCTCGTTACCTTTATCATCAACAATATGAGGAATTATTCCTGGAAAAGGTTTGCCCATACTTCCGGGTTTTATTGCCATACAAGGATAGTTAGCGATCACAATACCACCTGTTTCTGTTTGCCAATAATTATCGTGAAACGGCAATCCAAAGGCCTTCAGACCCCATACAATAGGTTCAGGATTAAGCGGTTCTCCAACACTTGCAAGATGACGTAGAGATGATAAGTCATATTTATTTACTTTTGCTAATCCTTCTGCTGCAAGCATTCTTATTGCAGTTGGCGCCGTATACCATATTGTCACTTTATAATCTTGAATGATCTTATACCATGTATCCGAGCTGAATCTTCCAGAATACACTACTGTAGAGGCACCACACGCCCATGAACCCAAAATTTCATATGCAATACCTGTGACCCATCCGGGATCAGCGGTGCACCAATACACATCAGAATCTTTAATATCAAGCACCCATTTTGCTGTTAAGTACTCATGGATAATTGCTTCATGACGATGGACTATACCCTTTGGTTTACCAGTAGTCCCCGAAGTATAAAGCATAAATGCATCATCATCTTCATCAGTGTGTGCTATATAAAGATCTTTATCTTGCTTTTCTACATCATGCCAAAAATCATCATCAATAAGGAGTATTCGCTTAAGATGAGGTAGATTTTTTCTCACCGATTTTAATCGGCCAGACATCTCTTTTGTTGTTATAAGTACGCTTGCTTGAGATTGAGAAAGGCGATCAAACAAAGCCTGAGGACCAAATGCCGAAAAAAGTGTACCTGCGACCGCACCAATTTTCAAAATAGCTAAAAACGAGAAATATAATGCTGGAATTCTCGGTAGGAAAATGAAAACACGGTCCCCTTTTTCAACTCCAAGATCTTTTAAATAGTTTCCTATTTGATTTGTAAGTTCCTCAACCTCAAGAAATGTATATTTCTCCTTATCACCATCCTCGCCTTCATAATAAAGTGCAATTTTATTTTTTCTATATGAATGAGCGTTTTTGGTTATGGCGTTGTAAGCAGCATTAATTTTCCCAGCATCAAACCAAACAAGGTCTTGTACGTGGTCATCGTATGCAAATTTTTTTCGAATAGTATCGTAATCCTGAAGATTAGCCTCTTTAAAGGTTTTAGGGTCTTTCTTTAATATGTTTTGGCCCATATATTCAGTGTAGGTTACGTGAACAATTCTGTCAACAATATAGAATGAGTATTGTATACTAAATTTAGGATACCTAATACATAATACCTAATACCTATATCATGTATAACCTCGTATCAATTGGAGATATCACGATTGACCTCTATTTTAAGGGGGAAGAACTTACATCTAAAGGTGATCGCTTTGAATTGGCAGCGGGTGGTAAATATTATACGGATTTTTTTTATCAGTGTCTTGGCGGTAGTGGTGCAAATATTGCAATCCATGGAGCGCTTCATGGATTGCAAACTGCAGTTGTCGCCAAAGTCGGCGAACACGCGTTTAAAAATGTCATTATTCAGGGCCTTGTTAAAAAAACTGTTTCTACGGAATTTCTTTATTTTGATAGAAATCACATGAGTATTTCTGTGATCCTTTTAAGAAAAGATGGAACTCGGACTGTTATAAAGCATAGTGATCCAAAAAAACATATTGAAATCAATCCACCCAGTATTGATAGAATTCAGAGATCACAGATCGTATTTATGGGAAATCTCCCTGATATTTCTATTGATGAACGAACTAGCTTGCTAGACAAAATAAATACAGATGCGAATATTGTTGCACTTAACTTTGGATCTAAAGACTGCACTAAAGGAATCAAATATCTACGACCGCTCATAGATCATGCTGATATTCTATTTCTCAATAGATACGAATTTTCCGAGCTTGTGAGTGAAAATCCACACAAGGTTAATCTAAAAAAAAACCACTGGAATAGATTAAAATCAAAAAAATTGACACTTGTAGTTACTGATGGCGCTGAGGGAAGTTATGCCTATGACCAAAACACAGTATTCTACCAACCACCTTCCAAGTCAGCACATATAGTTGATACTACAGGAGCTGGAGATGCATTTACGAGTACATTTCTCATTAAATACAGTGAATCTCGCGATGTTCAGAGAGCGATGGAAAGCGCTTCGATATATGCCGCAAGTATTTTATCAAAAATCGGAGCTAACTAAGAACCAAGTGATTGATTAAGCTCTTCAAGAAGATTTCGTCCAGTCATTTCATTGGGTTTGGGAATGTTGAGCAAGCTTAAAATTGTTGGTGCAACGTCGGCCAGGATGCCTGACTGAAGCGTAGCTGGTTTGCCCTCAAATTGTTTATTAATAATAATAAGCGGAACGGGATTTGCTGAATGTTCTGTAGATACGCCTCCAGTAATAGAATCTACCATTTCCTCGACATTACCATGGTCTGCTGTTATAACTACAGTGTAGTCATGCATTAACGCTGCATTAACAACCTTATCAACGCATGTGTTTATACAATCAATCGATTTAATTGCTGCTTGCAGGTTCCCGGTATGTCCTACCATGTCGGGATTTGCATAATTTATAAGGATGAATTTATAGGTTTCCTCATTAATTCTGTTAACAAGCTCGTTGGTCAGTTCGTTTGCAGACATTTCTGGTTGGAGATCATATGTTGCAACCTTTGGGGAAGGAATAATGATTCTGTCTTCCATAGGAAACGGAGCTGATCGCAGACCGTTAAAATAATATGTAACAAATCGTTCTTTCTCGCTTTCAGCCATCCGTAGCTGTGGATATCCTTTTTCAGACACAATTCTACCGAGAGGAACCTTCACAACATGAGGTGGAAAAGCGCAATCAGCAGGTAGATTTTTTTCAAACTGTGTCATCATAACGAAATACAGATTAGGGATCTTAATTCCACGATTAAATGGTGGATTTACCTGACTTGCTTCATCAATTATATGCTTTCTATAGTATTTAATATCATACGGATCAAATGATTTTTTATTTGCGTCCTGCTCAAAATTATCAAGAACGAAAGCTTTAGTAAGCTCTCGAGGTCTATCTATACGAAAATTGTAAAATATTACAGAATCATTTTTTTCAATGAGCTTGAGCTGATCATTAATAAGTATATTCGTTGGTTCAATGAATTCATCTGACTTGTTATTTTTATAGGAATCTTCAATAACATCTCTCCAGCTGGTTTTCTTATCTCCCATTGCTTCGGTAAGACATCTGTATGCGCGTTCAACCCTTTCCCATCTGTTATCGCGATCCATAGCATAATATCGTCCCATTACGCTTACGATCTGACCGACACCGATTTGATCGATTTTTTCCTGTAGATCTTTTATGTAGGTAATAGCCGCCTTTGGAGGCGAATCTCTTCCATCAGTAATTACATGAACATTCACATCTGTTATATTGTTTTCTTTGCATAAATAAAGAAGAGCATAGAGATGCGAAGAACTTGCATGCACAGTTCCTCCGCCTACTAAGCCAACGAGATGCAATTTGCTATTATTTTTTTTAACATGTTCAATCGCATTTAGAAAAGCCGTATTTTTAAAAAAAGTGCCATCAGCAATGCTCAAATTAATACGTGGTAAACTCTGATACACTATCCTTCCGGCACCTAGGTTTATATGCCCTACTTCTGTGCTACCCACCTCATCTGCAGGGAGTCCAACCGATTCACCAGAAGCCTTAAGTTGCGTGTGCGGATATTTTTGATAATATGATGCGAAGTTTGTAGCATTTGCAAGAAAATAAGCATTGCCTGGACCAGGCAATGCTATGCCAAGACCATCAATAACAATAAGAATTGCTCCATTCATATTAACTTTTATATGGGCTACTAATGCCAAGTTTATACTCGATATTTAGTAATCGATTATACTTAATGATTCGTTCACCGCGAGCTGGTGAGCCGAACTTGACAAAGTCAGCTTGAACCCCGACTGCAAGATCTGCAATGAGTGCATCCGTAGTTTCTCCAAGTCTATGAGACACAATTAATCGTAATCCTGCTTTTTTTATATCATGTATAAGATCGAGCATCTCAGTGATTGTTCCAACCTGGTTAAATTTTATAAGCACAGCATTACAAGCTCCTTTTGCAACTGCTTTTTTTAGACGTTCTTTATTTCCGGCTACAAAATCGTCAGCTACAACAAAAACTTGTTTTCCAACTTGCTTGGTCAATTTTGCCCAGTTATTGAAGTCATCCTCTTGTAAAGGATCTTCGAGGATAAGTATGTTATATTTGTCGATTGCCTCGGTTATAAAGTCTATATATTCATCATCATTGAGTGAAGCTCCTCTGTCCTTGATTGCATATTTATTATCTTTAAAATAATAGGATGGTGCACAATCAAGGCCAGTAAATACATCGACACCCAATTTAACTTTTTTCGAAAGAAGAACCTCTTTAATAATCTCAAAAGCCTCAGTATTTGTAAACAAATTAGGAGTAAATCCTCCCTCTTCTGACACTGATACGTCAGCATTTCTCTCATAGAAAAGATTTTTTAATCCGTTATATGTTGCGACTGCAAACTCTAATGATTTCGAAAATTTTGTAGAGGTCGATGTAACAACATGAAATTCCTGAAAATCAAGATTTTTCGTACCGTGTTTGCCTCCATTGATCATGTTATAAATTGCAGT
The DNA here is from genome assembly GCA_001788095.1 of Candidatus Roizmanbacteria bacterium RIFCSPHIGHO2_12_FULL_37_23. Taxonomy (GTDB): domain Bacteria; phylum Patescibacteriota; class Microgenomatia; order UBA1406; family HO2-37-13b; genus 2-12-FULL-37-7b. Next base: position 3,239 of record MFZX01000015.1, on the reverse strand, counting down.
AGGTATTTGAGCAAGATGCACATTTTCCTTGAATTTTGTGTTATATAAATGGTTAATATACTGATATAAAGCCATATCCTGGTCTACAGCTTCTGCTCGAAGGATAAGCTGCGATACGATCATTAGAGTATTAACGCCGAGGTTCTGATACGTACTAGAACCATCTGCTTTTAATAACCAATTATCGATGTCTTCAAGGCGACTTGTATCAACTCCAACAAGCTTAGGTCCTATAGAATCATTAATATATGAAACCGCCTTTAATACACCTTGCCCTAAATGTCGTGTTTTGTCGTTATCGCGCAATTCAATACCCTCATGTTTCCCTAGAGACTCACCTGATGGAACCTGTGAATAAACCTTAATATTATTTGCTGTTACGAGTTTTCCTTCTATGGTAGGTATACCGCGTGAATCAAGAATCTCCCGAGCAGTTATTTTTTTAATCTGTGCCATAATTTCTTCTCAGCTTGATGAACTAGTAGTCGCGTCCTTTCAAGCGCATCTATATTAATAGATAGGCTTGTTACTCCCCAATCAACAAGTTTTTCAACTAAATCAGGGTAATCAGACGGCGCTTGACCACATACAGAAACGGTTACATTATTCCTTAGAGCTTTCTTTACTATACGTTTAAGCGCCCATAAGACAGCTTCATTTTGCTCAGAATATATATGTGCAACCTCGTGATTATCTCTATCAACCCCAAGAATAAGCATAGTGAGATCATTAGTTCCAATGGAGATTCCATCTATTCCAAGATTAATAAATTCATCTAATAGTATGACGGTTGAAGGAATTTCAACCATTATCCATAATTTAAATGTGGGACTTTGATCGAGTCCGTGCTCTTTGATTATTGATTTTATTTGTATAAATTCAAGTGGGGTTCGTACAAAAGGAATCATTAAATGAATATTTTTATATCCATTTTTTCTAACAAGCTTAAGCGCTTCAAGTTCCATATCAAAAACGTCTTTCCAAGCAATGTACCTAGAGGCGCCTCTAAAACCCAACATAGGGTTCTCTTCTTCTGGCTCATAATCCTTTCCTCCTTTTAGATGTTTGTACTCATTTGATTTGAAATCAGTAGCTCTATAAATAACCGGCCTCGGTGAAAACGCTTTTACGACTTTTGTTAAATCATTAGCAACTGTTTGAATAAATTGCGATTGTTTATTCTGTTTAATAATAAGTTTTGGGTGTATTCCGATATCTGCCATCATGAATTCAGCTCGAAGTAAACCAATGCCATCGGCATCTAATTTAGCTGCTTGAGCAGCTTGATCTACCTGAGCTAAATTAATATAGATTTTAGTAATTGTTTTAAGTTTTTTAGCATAAGAATGTTTATTTTTTTTGATATTCGTGTCTTTGAGCTCAAGTTTTCCTTCAAAAATTTCTCCAGTTGATCCATTTACGGTGATTTCATGATATTTTGCTAAAATTTTGGTTGCTTTTTCTGCTCCAACTACCGCAGGTGTTCCTAGTTCTCGTGAAACAATCGCCGCATGTGACGTTCGCCCACCAAGCTCTGTCACAATTGCTGAAGCTTTTTTCATTGCTGGGACATAGTCTGGATCTGTCATAGGAGCTACAAGTATATCGCCCTGTGTGATCTTGTCTATGTGGTCTGGAGAGGTGATAATTACAGGTTTTCCTGTACCAATACCTGGAGAAGCAGGAGATCCTGTTAATAACAATTTATGATCGCCCTTTTTTAAATTATCAGACTGGCCTGACGTCTCATTTTTTTTTGATAGAGTCGTTATGGGTCTTGATTGAACAATAAACATCTGGCCTTCCTCAAAAGCCCATTCGATATCCTGAGGAAAATAATAATGATTTTCTATTCCTGCAACAAGCTTAGCAAGCTTTATAATCTCATTATCTTTGAGTTTCTGCTTTTTTCCTGTTTCGCTATCGACTCGTAATTCCTTATTTTCAGTTCCTTGTTTGACAAGCTTAATTTTCTGATGTGCAATCTCTTTTTTTACTATAGTAAAATCTTTTTTGGATACTTCATAATGATCGGGGGTTACTCTTCCTCCAACTATGTATTCACCTAAGCCATAGATCGCTTCTATAGTAATAGTAGATTTATCGTTTGTTACTGGATCTATAGAGAAGGCTATTCCTGATCGCTGAGATTGCACCATCCGTTGAACTACGGCAGCAAGTCCTACCTTCATATGATCAAATTTTTGATTGTGTCTGTAATATGTTGCTCTTTCAGTGAATAATGACGCCCAACACTCTTTTACCTTTTCAATGAGGTTGTGTTCTCCCTCCACATTAAGAAATGTTTCTTGCTGACCAGCAAATGAAGCATCAGGAAGATCTTCAGCAGTAGCAGATGATCGGACAGCTACAAGCGGCGATTTAAATGCTGATCTCATGTGCTTAAATACTTGTTCTCTACCGCTTTTTTTATAAAGTTTGGCTTCTCTTTCAGCTACATGATGATAATAATGGAAAATTGTATTCATGAGATCCTTTGGAACCTCGGCGCTATGTATAAGTCTTCTAATAGCTTCGGCACCATCATGAAGCTCACTGGGATTATCAAAGTTAATATATGAAATATAGTTTTGGATTTCCTTCCTCAGGTCGTTATAGTCAAGTGCATAAAAATATGCCTGGGAGGTGACAACGAATCCATACGGTATTGGAAAGTTGCCGTGGAGCATTTCTCCTAGATTAGCACCCTTTCCACCAACTAGTCCAATATCGTTTTTATCAACTTCATCAAACCATACTACATATTTATGTGCCATACTATATTACATTCAGTATAGTAAGAATCACTAAGATATTGCAAGGGGTCTTTCTCTATTGGGAAAGTATTTTCTTGAATTCTTCTACTCTTACGATAGGAGATGGATCAATGCCGTACAACAACGAGAGATAGTACCCAACATACGATCCGAAATGAATTGATGAAAGTACCTGCGCGAGTTTCGAGGTTCCTTGAGCTTCAATTATCTCTGTTTTATGATGATTCTCCGAAATAATTTGTTCTGTTGCTATAAGTCGTTTCCTTATTTTCGGTGAATAGAGATTTGAGTTAAGAAGTGTAAAAAATGATATGTCTTTTGCTCTTTCAGGAAAATCTAAGCTTTCTAACAGATGATGATTAGATTCCGGCAGTGGAAAATAGACTGCTAAGGATTTTGTATTTTCATTAATTTGATTGCGCGTTGTGTGTGCTGCTCCCATTAAAAATTCTCCAGCGATGA
>MFZX01000014.1 GCA_001788095.1 Candidatus Roizmanbacteria bacterium RIFCSPHIGHO2_12_FULL_37_23 | reverse complement strand
ACCGTGTTGTAAGAGAGGCTGAGCCAATTATTTTTCCGTCGACAAATACACTCATTTTTTGTGGAGCCTTAAGTGTTGTGCCGGTTATTACCAATTGATTTGAAGAGATAGTATTTTTCAAACGTAAAGAGGCCTCGCGGGATGCAATCCATCGATGATCTTTTTCGGGACCACCCCACCCTTCCAAAAGTAGAGAATCGACATACTGAGGTTTCGTAAAATCAATGTTAGACAGCGTAATATTCATGGAATTAAGGCAGTCGTCGGAAATGCATATTTCCCCTAACTTGTAATTCTGATTCTCCCAAATGATCGTCCTGAGAGCTACACTGGCTGGTGGAATGTATTTCGAATTTTTGGAGACGAGCACTTTGTCTTCATCATGTAATTTCCCTTGTTGCTTTTTGTATTCAAGACTTGTTATGAAACTTAGCTTTGGTTCCAGAAAATATTCGGCCCAAATTTCTTTCCATATAGGGAGCGAAGGATTGAATATGTGCTCTGAATATATTGTCTGTGGAGATATATCCATGTCTTTTATCTCTGAAAGACTCAACATCCACGCTTCAACAGCAAGGTTTTCCCGAAGATACCGATTGTTCAAACTAATTCCGTTATATATTACCGAGGTAACTAAGCCCATCAGGACAAGAGTAAGCAGCGCTTTCTTCTTTTGCAACAAGCTGGTTACACCTCCTAAAAAAAGCACTGTTAAGATTGGGACCGCGTAGCTTACAGCCCTGTTATAAAACCAGAAATTTGGATGTATTAGTGCGAGAAAGATTATGAAGAAGGAGTATGTTCCGACCAATCCAAGAATAAAAATTCTGTTCTTTGTTCTCATTATCCCAAAACCAATGCACGCAAGTACCACTAGCGATAGAATCAGGGAAACGATCATAGGTATCTCTGGATAACCATGTATGCTGTATATTCCCAGCATTTCAAAAGGATTTACGAATGATGATCCAACTGTTCTAAAAGGCTGCCAGCCGATGGGTGAATTAAAATCCTGGGTTCGATAGAATAAGGTAAATTTGACAGCATGAAATATCGCCGGCCCAGCTAGAAGCGCTGTTATAAAAGCGGTTCTAGCGTAGAATAATAATTGTAGTAAACCTCTTTTTTTTATAAAAATTTGATAATAGGCAAGAAACACAACTGGCAAGACTATAAAAATCGCTGCTTCATGGTAAGAATAAAAAAGAGCAGCAAATGCAGCTCCAGCTATAATATGAGATAAAGGTTTTCTATCGCTCACAAGAAACACGAGTATTAAAAAAAGATATAATCCCAAGAAAAGTATCTGACCGAAAAAATTATGATACAGGTAATACAGAAGATTAACGTTCAATCCAACCATAATTACCGCTATGAGAGCTTCTGCGCTAGACCTCTCTTTATATAAAATTCTATAGAAAACATATACAAGAGGAATCGCAACACTAAATAGAACCGTTTGAACAATCGTTAATAACTGGTATCCTCTGAGGTTAAAAAGAACCATAAAGAAAACGGCTATAATTGACTGACCAATTCTATAACCAAAAGGAAGAAGTGTATAAACTGGTCCGGGAACATTCGGCCCAAATCCATCTTTCACCGAGTGAGTGAGGAGAAAATCTGGTACTACGGCAAAAGCCTGTGCATCATTACTGCCTAAAGAAATAGTTGTTGGAAATTTTTGCTGCAGAAAAAGGGGAGAGAGATTAAGAAGCACCAGTGCTATTGAAAATAGCAGCAATATTTTCTCCGTAAGAGGTAACTCAAATCTTTTTATTTTGATATGTTTTAACTCACGAACGGTTAGTATTGACAATAATAATCCGATAACCGGCGCCCATTGTTCACCGGTTGCACCAGTGTAACCGATGAGTATGCCGGATAGAATCACGGTAATTATAGTCATCCACGGCGCAAACCATACGGAATAGACTTGAAGTTGCGTTGGTAAGAACTTTTTGCTTAATCCAAAGCCAAAAAAGTATAGGAGTCCGGTGGTAGCAAATGAATACAAAACAATTTCCAGCATATAATTATTTCAGTTGTATTAAGGTGAAATCAGCTGCCAGATCCCGAGTATCGTCGCTCTTAGAAATATCAGTCGGTTTGTATGTATGGGAGAATTCGAAACGGATTTTATGTATACCACCTGGGAGCTGACCAAGAGGAAACGTGTACTTTTCAGGAATATCTGTAAGAGATGCTTGGCCGGCTAGTTTATTATTAATAAAAACTTTCATCATTTGAGGTTGTTTAAGCGACTCAACTTCCACAATCATTTGCTGAGTATCAGTTTGAGTAATAAATCTGATCGTGGCTGTTTTATGATCTGTCCATCGATGATCTTTTTCCTTCAAACTCCATCCATCTATGAGCAAACTATCTTCATAAGAACTATCTTTAAATTTGATTAAGCTTAAATTTTCTTTGCGCCGGAGAAGGCACTGATCGCTATTGCAAATAGTGACGAGTTTAAAATATTGATTCTCCCACATAGTATCCGTATAAAGGATCGAGGGAGGAGGGTATACTATTGAAGTCTTTGATAAAAGTATCAAACTGCCATCTTTTATTTTTGTCTTATGACTTGCTTGAAAATTGAACGGGGAATACAAGGATTTATTTGGATATAAAAAATATTCAATCCACATTTGCCTCCAAAGACTAGTAAGTCCTGTGAGAGCTTGTTCTGTATAGATTGGCTGTTGTATTATTGAACTATCATGCAGTTCTTGAAGTGAAATAAGCGATCTATCGATTGAAATAAACTCTCGAAGATACCGTTTGTTCAATTGTATTCCGGAATAGAGTGTGAGCGCTAACAGCGCTACAATAACATAACCTCCCAATTGACGTGGCATTTTTTTTCCTGCTTCCAGCAATCCAATTGCAAAAAGTACAATAAAAAGAGGTAAAGTGTACGTAACGACTCGATTATAGGTAAAGAAGTTTTGATCAATAGGTCCAGTCCAGATGAGAAATCCCAGGTAAATAATTACTAAACTGAGCATAAGCAATTTATTTTTGGAATGATAAAATCCAATCATAATCAATAAAACTACCAAGGAGCTTAAAGTAGCAGCGACAACTGAGGGTAACGGGTCAAAAGAATGAATGCTGTAAAAGCCAAGCATTTCAAAAGGATTTGCATAAGGAATGTTGCTTCTGAATAACTGCCAACCAATTGGGCCCCCGGTATTTCCCGCTTGCTCAAGGCCCAAAACCATGCCGTTTGCTATCGCAAACGGCATTAAAATTATACTAATCATTCCTATTCTCGTTAAGGAAAACCAATATTTGAGTGAGTTTTTTTTGAGAATAAATCGAATTCCTAATAATATAACTAATGGAGCTAATACAAATATTGCTCCCTCATGATATGAAAGGAATAAAATAGAAATTAAAAAGCCTATACCAGCATCAAAGTAGGTGAAACTTTTTGAATTCTTAGGTTCAGTTTCAAAATAGAATAGAAAATAAATCAATAGACAAAGCGATATGCCCCAAAAAAGAACCTGCCCAAAAAAGTCATGGTAAATAATATACAGCAGGTTTGCATTGAAGCCTATAAGGATTGATATGATAACTAGTCCGAGAGTAGATGGTTTGTACAATACTTTTAGAACAAGATAGACTAGAGGTATCGATAATGCAAATATAACCGCTTGAAATATAGTGAAAAATTGATAAGCTTTTAGATCAAACAGAGGAAGAAAGAATGCAGTAATCATGGGGGGTCCAAAACGGTACGATGACTGAATAAGACCAGTTACTGATGCTTCCGCAGGCTTTAGAGTATTTGGTTTTTTTGTAAAATTATCAAGAATTGAGTGATTCAGCAAATAATCAGGTGACATAACATAAACAATTGCATCATTATTACCAAGCGAAAGCGTGGTTAGTTGTTTCTCAGTTTTTAAAAGAGGTGATATATTAAAAAAAACTGTTCCAATAATAAATACTGTCAGAATAATATCTTGCACTATATGGGCAGGCCGCTGCAATTTTTTTTTGATCCATACGTAAACGTCGATTGCAAGCAGAAAAAATGTCACAATCGGCATTGATTGTTTTACGGGCAATCCTAAAAGGCTCAGAAGCGTTAAAAAAAATATGATTAAGGTAATAGTTACCCAAGGGATAATCCAAATAGAATGGACTCTAATTTTTTTGGGCACGACTATGGTAGTCACACCAATGCCCAAAAAAAATAAAAGAGCAATAGTAACGATTGGTATGATAATTATAGGTATCATAAAATCATCTTAAAACTAATCCAATAATAACCGGATTAAGTAGTACCGTTATGAAAATAATTTTTATGCACATAGCAAAAAATAGATTGATATCCTTCCCTCGATTCAGATTGCTTGATGCTTTTTTCATTATCATATAGATCGCAAGGAATACAAGAGAAAAAGCGACCACCTTAAATCCATAAGGAAAAACAGAGGCAATTGCGGAAAGTGATAAGCCCATCATTACTTCATATTCTGTTGGCAGTAATAAATTGAGTGGTACCTTGGCTTCAGAAGAAATATGCTCATAGGTGAGTCCGAAAATGAAAAAAACGAATGTAAGAAATAATATGAGAGGAGTCGAAAAATTTTGATACCACATCAGCAGATATAGAAAACCGAGAATAATATATGCTTTGGTATTTCTCTTCAGTAATATCTTTGCAGGAAAAAATACTGAAAGGAAAAAAAATGTTAGATATACTCCAGGAAGTACTTGTAAAATAGTTTGGATATTTTCACGTAGGATAATACTCATAAAAATCGCAGGTGATGCTAAACCTATTTCCATAAAATTCTGCAGAAAAGTTCTATTAAACGTATGGGTATCAATAACAGTATGTTCCCTGAAAAACTCGAAACCTTGAAAATTCGATATATCAACATTATTGAAAGGAAACAGAAATAAAGTCAGCCCAATGATTAGGGAAAAACTAATAGCATGTTTGAGGAAAATACGCATTGAAACCCCAAAGATAAGAGCATAAAAAAAAAGTAAGATGCTTATGAGTACGATAACATAGGATCCTATGTTCAAAGAGACTCTTCCAAAACTTAAAATACCGGAAGACACAATTATAAGAATAAGACCTATGATGGGCGATAAAAAAAAGCTCAATTCCTTTAGTTTTTTAGGTAAAAAAAGTAGATTGAATCCGAAACCGGTGAAGATAAAAATACCAAAAATTTTTATAAAGATAATCAATATATCTAAGTTTTTCATAAAGAGCTATCTTCCAAAATTAATGTTTTAAAATAAGCTGATATACCTCGATTATCCGTATTTCCAGGAATCAATTTTGACGGCGAACTCGATGTATCGAACATAAAATGTACCGTATTGATTCCTTTTACTAAATCTTCAGGATCAAGTGGAATCTCGTACTCTTTCAATCGATCTGTTATGAGAATCTTCTTTTGTTTTTTTTGATTTAGGTAAACAGCAAGACTATTGCTTTTTTCTAATGATGCTGCTTCGAGATGCAATTTGAATGGTTTTTTTCTTGAAATCTTAAACATAACCGAGCTTTTTTTCTTGGACCACCGACAATCTTTCTCTTTCTCATACCAACCCATACCTAAATACGTAACAGCATTTTCGTCGGACATATCGATGAATAAAAATTCACGATCGCTAATCGTGGTTTGATATAAAGAAAAACTGTCATCCTGCTTGACTTTAGTGTATCCTGTATCAATTAAATGAGCTGAGACAGATGCAATATACGGCATCGTATCGTTAGTAATAATATACTTAACATCTAAGAAATCTATTACATCTCTCCATATCGTTTTATCAATAGAGTCATAATTGGGGACTTCCTTTTTTTCGATTGTCGGATTTTTCTCTATGTCTCCGTCAATAATACGACCTAAATAGCCAAAAAAAGGATTATTTATATAATATGATTTTTTGTAATCTGCTATGCGGCCAGTATAGCCTCCTAGAATTGGCTTGCCATGATGAGCCTCTCCAACAATACTGGTAACCGCATTACCATCTCCAAAGTAGGTAAATCCATCCCGAACGGTAAATGGAATTTCCAAAACGGATACATGGGAGGTGTCCTTTTTAATGCTTTCAAATATTTTATAAGGGAATTTTTCTTCAGGAGGAGGAAGATTATGAAGATGTCTCTGATCAAATAAAAAAATTACAATAAGTATTGCAAAAAAAATGTGTCTGAAGCGGAATGATTTATGTTGTAGGAAAAAATTTATTATATAGGCAGAAACGATATACGCAAAAAAAATAAAACCGACAATGAGTCTTCCCGGAACACGTATATTTCCCATAAAGGGAAGTTTTTGAAATAGGACGTAGGGCAAAGGGACGGAGAGAAAAATACCTTCGCCGATATAGAGTCTCCAATGACCGAATACGTGAAGGAATGGTCCAAGAGTTAGAATCAGAAAAATCATACTGGTCAAAAAGTAGGGAATCAATCTTGCATTCGTTGCTTTAAAGGATTTTTTCGTAAGAAATATTAAGTAGAGTAGATAACTTCCAAGAATAATAATACCTGGATACGTATAGTTTTCAAAAATGCCCACAGCAAATGGTGCAAAACGGGTGACTACTTCTGTGTAGAGCGTAGAAAAATACCGATAGATGTAATTGTTATATTGATTTGGAATAAAAAAACCGAACAAGTCGGAGGAAAACTCTATTGCTCCGCCCCAACCGCCGGTCTTAGGTATCTCATCAAATAAGACAGTAGTGTATAGAGCAATTCCCCAAGGAACCAGTAGTATAAATATTGAGATGACCCCAAAAAGGATGTACTTATTAAGTTCGACTATTTTTTGAATTACATTTTTTCTTTGTACTATAAAAAAACTGACAAAAAGCCCAACTACTGATATCGAAAGAATGACAAAATAATAAAAATTTATCCATAATGTTAATACGAAAAAGAATGATGCCCCAAGAGTTCCTAAAACTTTCTGCAATATTTTTCTATTCTTAATCACTAATATGCAGGAGTAATAAAACCAGGGGAATGTGTAGACTGGCCAATAATTCAGATGGCCTCCACGGGGCATCAAGAATGTCATATATCCATAGGCGAGAGCAAGAATAAATGAAATGCTTTTTTCAAACTGCAATTTACGCAGCAACAAATACATTCCAATGTTCGCCAAAAGCTGGCTTATCGCCATAATAACCATAAGGGACTGATAGGGAGAAAAAAAAGGACGTAGGAAAAGATAAAAGATCCCATTTCCTGCATCGGTTAGCCCAAGATGGATTTTGAACGGATAAAGCATTCCACTAACAGCACCGAAAGGGTTTCCTCCTGCAAGAATTGTGCGATAGAATTTGTCAGTAAGCCATTCAAATACTCGAACTTCACCCCATACGGAACCGATTGTTGAATTGTCAAAAACAAGATTGTGCCAAAATAAATAATAATTAAACCATAGATTTATGCCGCAGAATACTAGTAATGCAAAAAACCAGCTATAACGGGATAATATTGATTCAATCTTTTGTAGCATATCTACTTTACTTGTATGTCCGGATGGACGGGCATCGGTTTTATTTTCCCGAGAATATAATATTCGTTTTCCCATAATACCTTAGTGTATTGAATTTTTCTTTCTTCCCGTTCCATCAATGCTTTTTCGGCCAAAACTAATTGTACTACATTAAGATACGTCCCCTCATAACGATAGTTTTGTCCCGAAACAATCTTTTTGCCGGACAAAAAATGTTCCCGCCATAATCGGCGCCATAAGTCGTACTCGCCGAGATATATTTCTGGCATATAAAACGGACCATCTATTGTTTGGCTCGTATTTAGTTCTGAAAGTGAAACGAGTGCTTTGTCCACAATTCTTGTATGCCAATATAACTGATAAATTGTCCTATATGACGAACGTAATGCGAGCATAAAAAGGAATACAATAGCGAACCATCCCAGCATTCTTTTCTTGTATTGAAGAATAAAATGACTTAGCCCTACACTGAATAGGATTGAGTATAGAAACACTGAGTAGGTTATCGCTTTATGATAGACATAATAATGAGGAATCAAGAACCGGTAATATGCATATACTAATATAAAAAATAAAAGGAAGCACATGAAAAATATTCTTTCTTTCATCTTAATAAGTCCAAGTATCCATATAGCAATAATAGGAAGACCAATAATAAGATCAAGTAGTGGTGGTATATCCCGGGAAAAATTTAAATTATAAAAACCCATCATTTCCATGGGTGCTGCATAGGGAATTTTTTCCCATCCAATAAAAGCGTTTTGAGCAGTGCCACGTAGTGCAATAAAATTCATCCGGATTGATGTAGCAAAGGAAACCGGATTAACCAGGAGAGCAGTAAGAAGTATTTTAACTAAAGATGTCAAAGCGAAATAAGATTTTTTTAAAAAAAATTGATACCCCGCATATATGGCAATGGGAACAAGTAGAAACATAATCCCTTCAGCGTACAGCGTCATTAAGGAGGCCAAAATGATTCCTAAAATAACAGCGTAGTGCGTATTCGTTACGGCAGACCGAACAGTCTGATTATTTCTTATGTATTCGTAAAATATCATCATAAAAACTACAAAGAGCGCCGTGAAAATAAATTGCGGCAGGAACATATGATAGAGCATGTACGTAAGCGTTGAATTCATGCCAAACGTGATAAAAACAAGAAAAAAGATAATTTTTTTTCCTTTGGGATAGAGTATTTTAGTAAAAATATAAACAAGCGGAAATGTCATAGCAAAATAGAGAATCGTTAGGATTGAATATATTTGATATGAAAAAAGTCCAGTTATCGTGCTTAAAAAAGCTAGCAGGAGTGGTGCTCCCCACCGGAAGCCACTAGATAAAATATCTCCTGTAGACCACCGATAAGGTTTGTAGTGTTGAAAGGTACCTCCCTCAAAAACCGTGTTATTGATTAGGAAATCACCTGAGTTACTGTATGTAACAGGATCAAGGTTTCCCAGTGAAATAGTGGTTGGAAAACCGGCATTCGTAATCAAAGGATATATATTAAAGAGAAACAAAATGGCTGCGAAAATCCCGATAAAAAAATCGGCATGATCCAAAACGAGTACTTTGCGCTTAATAATCATCGATGCAACCGCAAGAATGCCAGCAAAAAAAAGGATGATGAAGCTTCCTGAAGACATTGAGATTTTTGCCAAATTCAAAGCAACTGCAACTAGAACAATAAAAACTGTCCCCAGCCACGGCATGATCCAGAAGGCATGTCTCCATAATTTATTGTTAAACATTAAGACAGTCAAACCAAAACCGGAGAAATATAAAAGTGACACTATCTGGAGTGATGCAAGTAGTATCGCTATCATTTGTTTAGTGAAAGAGAATAAAACTTAACGGCAAGTTCTCTCTGATCATCGCTTTTGGACAAAATATCTTTAGGCTGAAAC